>NZ_DBIC01000291.1:0-15622 GCF_002296545.1 Herbaspirillum sp. UBA812
TCCAGGAGTTCCGGACCGCCTGCGCGGTGGAATTCCGGGTGCCACTGCAAGCCCATCACGAACGGTGCCTTGCGGTAGCGGATGGCTTCCACGATCTGGTCCGGCCCCGAGACCGCCTCCACCGACAGGTCGCGCCCGAGGTTGTGCACGGCCTGGTGGTGGATGGAGTTGACGATGGCGTTCTCGGTCTTGACCATGCCGGCCAGCGACGATCCCTGCGGGAAATGCAGCGCGTGATAATTGCTGTCGTACTGCTCGTTGACGTGCGGGATGGCGGTCGGCACATCGGTGGCAATGTCCTGGTAGAGCGTGCCGCCGAAGGCCACGTTGATCAGCTGGCAGCCACGGCAGATGCCCAGCACGGGCTTGCCGGCCTCGATGAATTCATGCAGCAGTTCCAGCTCGTACATGTCGCGCACGCGGTCGCCGCTCCATTCGGGCCGGGTGGCTGCTTGCGCGTAGCTCTGCGGCGAGACATCGGCCCCGCCCTGCAGCACCAGACCATCCAGATGCTTGGCATAGTCGCGCAGGCGAATATTGCTGGGGTGGACCAGGCCATTGGTATTGACGGTGGGGATCATGAAGACCAGCACGTCGCGCGACATCACCCATTGCGCGATCGACTCTTCCAGATACTGCAGGGTCTTGCTGCGCAAGCCCTTGGCACCGCTCTCCGGATGGAAGATGCGGGCCGATACGCCGATCTTCAGCGTACGCTGCATGACGCGCCGGCCGGCCTTGTCCGACAGCTGGCGCAGGCGCGCCGTCAGGAAGCGCCAGGTCTGCGCCCAGGGTGCATCGCCCGCGTGATGCGGAGGCGGCGGCAGCGAGGTATAGATGCGCTGCTGCGCCTGGTCCGCCGTCTGGCCGTGGGCGGCCTCGGTGGCGGGCTGCGCGCCCGGCTGGGCCGGCGGCGTCACGGCTTCAACGGCCGGCACTGCCGGCGAGGCGGCCGGTGCTGCTACCACCGTGGTAGCAGGTGCAGCGGCGGGCTGGGCAGGATTCTGTGATGCGGCCGGCGTACCGGACGCGTCGGCAGACACTGGCTTGGCCGGGACCGCGCCCGGGGAGCGGTCTGGCGGCAAATTGGCTTCGGAATCTTGGATGTCGGACATGGCTGCAATAAGTAATCAGATGAAATGAACTGCGGCGAGTACCAGCGGCGGCATGCAAGCCGTCAATGGCGCGACGGGCCCGGGGAGTGGCTGAGTATATTCGCATTGCCCGGCTTTGGACACCTGCGGACGGCGCCGCCTGCAAGCAGTTTCATCCAAGCCGGCCAGCGCCCTTTCGTGGCACACTCCTCTCCCTTGCAAGGGCAGACAGCGCCAAGGCCATGCATGTTCCGGCCATTTGCACCGGAGGCCATCGTCCCCTCTGCCCACCACCCACATTGCCCGCGCCGACACATGTCCAAGGTCCTGATCCTGTACGCCCATCCCGCTGCCGAGCTCTCGCGCACCAATCGCCTGATGCTGGAAGCCGCCGCCCGCCTGCCCGACGTGACCGTGCATGATCTCTACGAGCACTATCCCGATTTCCACATCGACGTTGAACATGAACAGCAACTGCTGAGCCAGGCCGAGCTGGTCGTGATGCAGCATCCCATCCACTGGTACAGCATGCCGGCCCTGCAGAAGGAATGGCTGGACCGCGTGCTGGCGCGCGGCTGGGCCTTCGGCCACGATGGCCATGCGCTGGAAGGCAAGCGTTTCTGGCTGGTGGCCTCGACCGGCGGAGAGACGGCGTCCTACCAGAGCACGGGCCGCCACGGCCATCCCTTTGCCGATTTCCTGCCGCCGTATCAACAGACCGCGCGCCTGTGCGGCATGCAGTGGGTGGAACCGCTGATCCTGCATGGTGCCCATCACGTGCCGCCGGTCGAGTTCCAGCACCATGTGGAGCGCTACCTGGAAGGATTGCAGGCATGAGCCTCACGCCTCATTTCTCATCAATCCTCGCACATCGCTGCATCCTCACAATTCAACTGACCGGACCCCGCCATGGATGAACAACTGCTGATCGCCCTCGTCTACCTGCTGGCGGCAGTGGCCGCCGTGCCCATCGCCAAGCGCCTGGGGCTGGGTGCCGTGCTGGGCTACCTGCTGGCCGGCATCGTCATCGGCCCGTGGGGACTGGGCCTCATCACCGAGGTCAAGCACATCCTCGAATTCTCCGAATTCGGCGTGGTGCTGCTGCTGTTCCTGATCGGCCTCGAACTCGATCCCAAGCGTTTGTGGGCACTGCGCCGTTCCATCTTCGGCTGGGGCAGCGTGCAGGTGGCGGCGGTGTCGCTGGCGCTCTTCGCTGCGGCGCTAGCAGCGGGCGTACCGTGGCGCATCGGGCTCATCGGTGCGCTGGGCATGTCGCTTTCATCCACCGCCATCGCCCTGGCCACGCTGGGCGAGCGCAAGCTCACGGCCACGCCGGCCGGTGCGGCGGGCTTTTCCATCCTGCTGTTCCAGGACATCGCCGCCATCCCCATGATGGCCGCCGTGCCCCTGCTGGGCGTGGCGGCCAGCCAGGGCAGCGGGCAGGGCTGGCTGCATGCGGGCCAGGTGGCGCTGGTGATCGCCCTGCTGATCTTCGGCGGACGGGTGCTGATCCGCCCCATCCTGCGCATCATCGCCAAGACCGACATGCGCGAGATCTTCACCGCCTTCGCCCTGCTGCTGGTCATCTCCACCTGCCTGCTGATGCAATCGGTGGGCATGTCGATGGCGCTGGGCACCTTCCTGGCCGGCGTGCTGCTGGCCGATTCCGAATACCGCCATGCGCTGGAAAGCGATCTGGAGCCCTTCAAGGGCTTGCTGCTGGGCCTGTTCTTCATTGCCGTGGGCATGTCGGTGGACTTCGGCGTCTTCCTCGCCCAGCCCTGGCGCATCCTCGGCATGGTAGCGGGCTTCCTGACCATCAAGACCGGTGTGATGTGGTTCCTCGGCCGCTGCTTCGGCATTCCGCGCGGGCAGCAATTGTTCTTCGCCTTCCTGCTCTCGCAGGGCGGGGAATTCGCCTTCATCGTCTTCGGTGCGGCCGTCACCGCGAAGGTGTTGACGCCCGAGATCTCGTCCATGCTGGTCGTCGTGGTGGCGCTGTCGATGCTGGTCACGCCCCTGCTCTTGCTGGTGCATGACCGCCTGCTGGTGCGCTGGCTGGAAGGCGGCAAGCGCCGCCCGGAAGACAAGATCGGACCACAGGACAACCAGGTCATCATCGCCGGCTTCGGCCGCTTCGGCCAGATCGTGGGCCGTCTGCTGGCGGCCAATGACATCGGTGCCACGGTGCTGGATCACGATCCGGACCAGATCGATTTCCTGCGCAAGTTCGGCTTCAAGGTGTTCTATGGCGACGCCACCCGCATCGACCTGCTGCGCACCGCCGGTGCCGAAAAGGCCAAGGTCCTGGTGATCGCCATCGACGATGCGCAAGCCGCGCTGGACATGGTGGAAAAGGTGAGAGAAGAATTCCCGCACCTGCAGATCGCCGCCCGTGCGCGCAACGTCACGCACTACTACGACCTGATGGACCGCGGCGTCACCGTGCTGGAACGCGAGACCTTCGAAAGCGCCCTGCACATGGGCCGGCAAGTGCTGCAGCAACTGGACTTCGGCGCCTATCGCGCGCGTGAAGCCGCGATGAAATTCCGCTCTCACAATCTCAAAACCCTGGCAGCGCTCTACCCGCACTACAAGGACCAGGCGCAAATGGTGTCCATGGCAGTGCAGGCACGCGAAGAATTGCAGGCCATGTTCGCCGGGGATCGCGAAGCCATGCAGCGCGATCATACGCATGACCAGTGGCGTGAAAAACCCGCGCCCGCCAAACCGGCAGCGGAAGAATAAAAAAAGGCCGGACACGCTTGCGCACATCCGGCCAAATCCCTCACTGCTTACTACTCACTGCTTACCACTTACTACTCACTGCTTGCTACTTGCTGCTCACCGGTACTACTCACTGCAAAACCTCAAGACTTGAAGACGTCAGTACCGCAAATCATTTAAATCATCCAAATCATTTAAACGATTTAGTTCAATTCAAGGCCAGCGGCACGAAGATCTTTTCGTCACCGCGTTCCACCAGCAGGGCGACGTTCTTGCCTGCCTCGCTGGCCAGCTTGCGCAGTTGCGCCACACTGGAGACGGGCGTGCCGTTGAGCGCCAGGATCACGTCGCCGCTCTGGATGCCGGCCACTGCGGCCGGACCGCTGGCGTCTTCCACCAGCAAGCCTTTCTGGCCACCGATCTGGGCTTGCTCATCCTTGTCCAGCGGACGCACCGCCAGTCCCAGGCGGCCTTGGTCATCGGACTTGCCGGGCTTGGCCTCATTCTTGGCCTGCTTCATCTCGCCCACGGTCACGTTCATGGTCAGCACCTTGCCGCCGCGCATGACCTGGATGGGCTTGCTGGACCCCGGCGCGGTATCGGCCACCAGCGTAGGCAGATCGACCGAATGATCGATGGCGTGGCCATCGAAGCTCAGGATCACGT
The DNA here is from genome assembly GCF_002296545.1 of Herbaspirillum sp. UBA812. Lineage (NCBI taxonomy): Bacteria > Pseudomonadati > Pseudomonadota > Betaproteobacteria > Burkholderiales > Oxalobacteraceae > Herbaspirillum > Herbaspirillum sp. UBA812. The sequence continues at coordinate 4,488 of NZ_DBIC01000291.1, forward strand.
CACCCGCCTGCAGGCCGGCCTTGTCGGCCGGGCTGCCCTTTTCCACCGAACTGACCAGCGCGCCCTCAGCCTTCTTCAAACCGAAGGATTCGGACAAGGCCTGGTTCAAGTCCTGCACCGAGACGCCCAGGCGGCCACGCGTCACCTTGCCGTGCGTGACCAGTTGCTGCTCGACCTTCATCGCCACATCGATGGGGATGGAGAACGACAGACCCTGGAAGCCGCCGGTCTGGCTGTAGATCTGCGAGTTGATGCCGATCACCTGGCCATTCAGGTCGAACAGCGGGCCACCGGAATTACCCGGATTGACGGCCACGTCGGTCTGGATGAAGGGCACGTAGTTGTCATCCGGCAGGCTGCGCGACTTGGCGCTGATGATGCCGGCGGTGGCCGTGTTGTCGAAGCCGTAGGGCGAGCCGATGGCCAGCACCGGCTGGCCGACCTTCACGCGGGAAGGATCGCCGATCTGCACAGTGGGCAAGTTCTTCGCGTCGATGCGGATGACGGCGATGTCACTCTGCTTGTCGATGCCCAGCACCTTGGCCTTGAACTCGCGGCGATCGGTCAGCTTGACCACCACTTCCTGCGCGCCATCGACCACGTGGGCGTTGGTCAGGATCAGGCCATCGGGCGAGATGATGAAACCGGAACCGAGGCCGTGCATGATGCGCGGCTGCTGCGGCATCTGCAGTTGCGGGCCGAAGCGCTTGAAGAATTCTGAGAAGGGATCGTTCGGATCGAGGCCGTTGTCGTCGTCATCAGCGACCTTGCGGGCCTTGCCGGTGACACTGATGTTGACCACCGCCGGGCCGTAACGCTGGACGATGCCCGAGAAATCGGTCGCCGCCGCGACCACCGGTCCGGCCGGGGCAGCGGGCGCGGCGTTGGAGGCCACCAGCGGGGCGTTGAGCGCGGCCGCGTGCGCCGACGGCAGATCGGCACCGCGAAAATAGACGTAGCTGCCGCCCACCACCGCGGCAATCATGACAGCCAAAGTGTTACGAACAAAAACGATGCGACGGCTCATCTTCTTCTCCTTGATCGAACGGGATATCGAGGGTCGGGGCCGTTGGGCCTCAACCGTTGGAGTGAAGATTAAGCAGTGAAAATTAAGACAAACTTAAGGCTGAAAAATTGAGCATTAATCTGCGCTTAATGCTCCGAAAACGCCATCCGGCAAGCGTTTCAGGCCGGCAACAGCGTGAAGACCACGCGCGCCTGCAAGCCGCGCCCGGTATTGCGCAATTCCACCGGCACCCGGTGCAGGTCGGCGATCTGGCGCACGATGGCCAGCCCCAGGCCGCTGCCGAAGGCACCCCGTGAGGAGCCCTGTTCCTGCGCGCGCTGGGCCCGGTAGAAGCGATCGAAGACGCGCGGCAACTCGCTCTCGGCGATGCCGGGGCCACTGTCCTGGATCACCACCGCACACATCCCCGCTGCGGGGAATTCGAAGCCGACATCGACCACGCCGCCCGCCGGGGTATAGCGCAAGGCGTTGTCCACCAGGTTGTTGAAGAGGATGCGCAAGGCATCGGCATTGCCCTGCACGCGCACCGGACGGCCATCATCGCCCTGGTCCGACAGCCCGAGATCGATGCCACCATGATCGGCCACCGAGGACAAGTCGCCCACGATACTACCCAGCAGCGCACGCAGATCAACCTCCGCAAAGCCCATGGCATCGGGCTCCTGGCGCGCCAGCGTGAGCAGCTGGTGCACCAGATGGGTGGCGCGCTCCAGCCCGTTCTTGAGATCGGAAAAGGCGGCGCGCCGCTCCTGTTCATCGGTGGCGCGCTCGGCCAGCTGCGCCTGCAGGCGCAAGGCCGTCAGCGGTGTGCGCAATTCATGCGCCGCATCGGCGACGAAGGCACGCTGTGTTTCCGTGGCGTGTTTGAGCCGTGCCAGCAGGTCATTCAAGGCATGCGTGAGCGGCTGGATTTCCTGCGGCATGCCCACATCCGACAACGGCTGCAACGAGTTCATGTCGCGCGCCGCCACTTCGGCGGCGGCCTTGCGCACCGGGGCCAGCCCCCGGCTGACCGCCACCCACGACAGCACTCCGATCAGCGGGAACAGCAACAGCAAGGGCACCACCGTCTTGACCGCCATCTGCGCGGCGATCTCATCGCGCGCGCTCTGGGGCTGCGCCACCTGCACCACGGTACTGCCGATCTGGGCGCTGTAGACGCGCCACATGCCATTGGGTCCGCGCACGTTGGCAAAGCCCAGTTCAGCCTGGCGCGGCATGGCCCCGCGTGCATGGGAGTGATAGATGACCGAGCCCCGGCTGTCCCAGATCTGCATCATGATCTCGTCCTCCAGCTCGGGGAACTGCTGCCCCGGCGAGATGGGCGAGAAGGCCTGGCGCGGCAGCGAAGCAGCGATCTGGCGCATCTGGTAATCGAAGATCTGGTTGGCTTCGCCGCGCGCCTGGAAGTACAGCGCCACGCCGGCCAGCACGATGATGGAGAACAGCCCCAGTCCCAGCCACAGCAGCAGCTTGTTGCGGATCGATTTCATGCCGGCACCAGGTAGCCCACGCCGCGCACGTTCTTGATGAAGTCGCTGCCGACCTTCTTGCGCAGCGCGTGGATGTGCACTTCGACGGCATTGCTCTCGATGCTGTCATCCCAGCCGTAGAGTTTTTCTTCCAGCTGGGCGCGTGAGAGCACCACGCCCGGACGATCCATGAAGGCGTGCAGCAACGCGAATTCGCGCGCCGACAAATTGACCGGCTTGCCGCCCACGGTCACTTCATGCGTGGCCGGATTCAAGACCACCTCGCGCACCTGCACCAGGCTTTCGGCGCGTCCGGCCTGGCGGCGCGAGAGGGCGCGCATGCGAGCCGACAGTTCTTCCAGGTCAAAGGGCTTGATGAGGTAATCGTCGGCACCGGCATCGAGCCCGGCCACGCGATCGGCCACGGCATCGCGTGCAGTGGTGATGAGCACGGGAATGGCGCTGCCGCGTTCACGCAGGGTGCGCAGCACGGCCAGGCCATCCTTCTGCGGCAGACCCAGGTCCAGCAGCAGCATGGCGTAGTCCTCGGTGCGCAAGGCCACGTCGGCCGACTTGCCATCCTGCACCCAGTCGATGGTGAAGCCATCCTGGCGCAAACCCTTGCGCACGGCCTCGCCCACCATGGGATCGTCTTCCACCAGCAATACGCGCATGTTGACTACTCCTGATCGGACTCAGAGGATCTTCGCCAGCAGGAACACCACCACCGAAATGAGGATGGTCGAGGCGAAGGGCAGCGAAAAGATGCGGCCGAACAAACGGAAACGCAAGTCTCCGGGCAAGCGGCCGATGCCCAGTTTTTCCAGCCAGGGCAACAAGGTCGAGAACACGATGACCGAGAGGAAGATGACGACGATCCAGCGAATCATGCGGGGCTCCTCACAGACGATGGGTGCGGTCGTGGCGCAGCATGCGGGCTGGCCATTCGACGTTCTTGCCAATGGCCAGCACCTTGAAGAGCTCGCCCATCTCGGCCGGGGAAATCAGTTTCTGCATGCCGTTGGCCAACGGCAGGTAACGCAGGCTGTCCTCGGGCGAGGTGCGCAGCAGCAGCTCGCCGATACCGGCATTGAGCAGGAAGGCGCCCTGGCTGGTGTAGGCCAGTACCTCCGCGCCCTCTTCCACCGCCGCCACCGCCATCGCCGTGAAATCCACGTGCGCGGTGATGTCCTGCAAACCCGGCCAGTAGAAAGGATCGGTGTGGGCGTGATGGCGGTAGTGGCACATCAGCGTGCCCTGGTCGCGGTCGGGCAGGTAGTATTCCGCCGCGGGGAATCCGTAATCCGGAAGGATCGCCAAGGCACCGGGACCGCTGGCCAGCATGCGGCCCAGGGTGCGCATGAAGCCGATGGCCACCGGCGACAGTTCGGTCAGGTAACCGGCCGGCAAGGGTTCGGCCTCGGGAATCTGCGCCACCGGCAGATCGCTCACGGTGCGGTCCGCAAACTGCAGGCGGCCCGTGGCATCGACCGTGACGCCGCGTTCCTGCCAGCCCTCTTCGGCCTTGATCGCCAGGCGCACCGGCATGGCATCGAGCACTTCATTGCCGACCACCACACCCGAGAAAGTTTCCGGCAGGGCATCAAGCCACTCCACCAGCGGCGCGAAAGCGGCCAGGGTTTCCTGCTGGCGGGCGCGCAGCTGGGCAGAGATTTCCACGATGAAATATTTCTCGGGCAGCGCTTCGCGCGCCTGCAATTCGGTGAGGATGTCGCGCGCCAGCTTGCCGGTGCCGGCACCGAATTCCAGCAGCACATTGGCCACCTGCGGGCTGGCCGCGATCACTTCGGCGGCCAGGTGGGCCAGGGTCGCGCCGTACAGCGGCGAGATTTCCGGGGCGGTTGTAAAATCGCCCTCCTTGCCCAGTTTGGAAGAACCCCCGCTGTAATAGCCGACCTGCGGCGCATACAGGGCCAGTTCCATGTAACGTTCGAAGGAGATCCAGCCGCCGGATGCGGCGATCTCGCCGGCGATCAGGTGCTGGAGGGAATGCGAGGCGGACAGTGCGTCAGCGCTGGGTTCGGGTAGTTGCAGTTGCATGGGCCGTATTGTATCGACGAATGGAAACCGGGAACATGACATCACCCTCTTCTGCAGGTATAGCACTGGTTACGGGCGCCGCACGCCGCATCGGCCGTCACATCGCGCTGGCTCTGGCCCGCGCGGGCTGGGACGTGGCGGTCCACTACAACCGTTCGCGCGAGGAAGCCGACACGCTGGTGCGCGAGATCGAAGCCCTGGGCCGCCGTGCCCTGGCGGTGCAGGGCGAACTGGGCGACGAAGCCCAGGTCCGTTCCCTGCTGCCCCAGGCCGCGCCGCTGGGACGCATCACCTGCGTGGTCAACAACGCCTCGCTGTTCGATTACGATGACGCCGCCAGCTTCGGCAATGACCGCCTGCTGCGCCACATGAGCGCCAACGTCGGCGCGCCCGTGCTGCTGGCGCAGGCCTTGTTCGAGGCCACGCCGGAGGGCCAGCAGGCTGTCGTCATCAACCTGCTGGACCAGAAACTGTACAATCCCAATCCTGACTTCCTGTCCTACACCCTTTCCAAGGCCGCCCTGCACAGCGCTACCACGCTGCTGGCACAGGCACTGGCGCCCAAGGTGCGGGTGGTCGGCGTGGCACCCGGGCTGACCATGGTCTCGGGCGACCAGACCGAGGACCAGTTCGACAAGGCGCACACGGTCACCCCCCTGGGCCGTGGCAGCACGCCCGAGGACATTGCCGCTGCGGTCTGCTACGTCGCTTCGGCGCGGGCTGTCACGGGCACTACCCTGCTGGTCGATGGCGGCCAGCATTTGCTTCCCCTTTCGCGCGACGTCATGTTCGTGGCGAAATAACCTTAATTTTTTCTGATCATGCTCTTTCTCTCCCATCCTTCCCTGCAAGATTGCCGCCGCCTGTTCCTGCGCAACTACGAGGTGTTCATCAACATCGGCGTGCACGAGTTCGAAAAGAAGGGTGAGCAGCGCATCCTGATCAACGTCGACCTCTACGTCCCGCTGGCCGAGACCACGCCGACGGCCGACCACCTGGACGAAGTGGTGGACTACGACTTCATCCGCTCCACCATCGCCGAGCGCATGGCCCGCGGCCACATCCACCTGCAGGAAACCCTGTGCGACGACGTCATGACCGCCATGCTGGCCCACCCCAAGGTGCGCGCGGTGCGGGTCTCGACCGAGAAGCCGGATGTGTATCCGGATTGTGATTCGGTGGGGGTGGAGACTTTCAGGATCAAGGCTTGATTTCCATTCCACAGATTGCTTTGCCCGACTGGCCCCGCTTCATGCGGGGCTTTATTTTTTCGAGATCTGGCCAGAGTTTGCCCTCACCATCCCGCTACCAAGGTGGTAGCATGTTACGGTGTGCCGATGCGCATCATTGCCCTCTCCACACTACGGACTTTCTGGACCGCCCACCCTGCTGCGGAGACCCCTCTGCGCGCCTGGTACGCGCTGGCCAGCCGGGTGAACTGGAAGACACCGGCCGACATCAAAGCCGCTTATCGCAATGCCAGTTTTACAAGAAACAACCGTGTGGTGTTCAACATCAAGGGCAATGACTACCGCCTGGTCGTCGCGGTACGTTATGACAAGGAAGTGATCTACATCCGCTTCGTCGGTACGCATCGCCAATACGACGACATCGATGTGGAAACGATTTGAAGGAAGGTCACATGCAACTCAAACTGATACGCACCCGCAAGGATTACCGCGCCGCGCTGGCTGAAGCAGAACGGCTGTGGGACGCGCCTGCCCGCTCGGAACAAGCCGACCAGCTCGATGTGCTCACCCTGCTCATCGCCCATTACGAGCGCGCGCACTTCGCCATCGATGACCCTGATCCCATCGACTTCCTTCTGCACGTGATGGAAGCACGCGGCCTTTCGCGCAAGGATCTGGAGCCTTATCTCGGACCTCGTGGCCGCGTCTCCGACATCCTCAACCGGGTGCGCCCGCTGACCCTCGACATGATCCGCAAGCTCAGCGCCGGCCTGCATCTTCCAGCGGACCTGCTGATCAAGCCTTATCCTGTGAAAGCGGCCAGCAGCGATTTGTTGCACGCCTGAACTAAGTCAAGAATCAAAAAAAATGCCGTCCAGTCTGCACTGAACGGCATTCATTCCAGCCAGGCGATCCCGCCTGCCCTTCTTACATTCCCATATACCTGCCCGCCCGGTGATTCAAGGCAATCACCAGATTGGCCGTCACCGCCCCGAGGATGGAGGCCAGCAGCACGCGCGGCGTCACCACGAACAGCGAACACAGCACGATCACCACATCCACGCCCATCTGCAGCTTGCCGGCGCGCAGGCCGTAACGGTCCTGCAGAAACAGCGTCACCACGTTGATGCCCCCCAGGCTGGCACCATGGCGGAACAGCATCACGAACCCCACCCCCATCAACAGTCCACCCAGCACCGCGCTGTAGAACAGGTCCAGCTTGGCATAGCCGATGAAATGCGGATGCATCAGCGAGAAGCCCGACACCAGCGCCACCGCACAGAAGGTCTTGCCGGTGAAGCGCAAGCCCATGCGGCGAAACGCGAAGTAGTAGAACGGGATGTTGATGGTGAAAAACACCACGCCAAACGGCAGCCCCGTCAGGTAATGCGTCAGGAAGGCCAGGCCGGCGGTGCTGCCGGTCAACAGGCCCACCTGGCTGTACATGTTCACCGCCAGCGAGACGAAGAGCGTACCGGCCACCAGGGCCAGCACGTCTTCATAGCTCTTGTGGCGCAGGTCGGCCGCCGACACGGCGGCCTTGCTTGCCACTTCAGCCACGCAGCACCTCGGCCATGGTCTCGGCCACGCGTGCAACGTTGCTGTCGTTCAGGCCCGCCACGCAGATGCGGCCAGTGCCCACGGCATAGACGCCGAACTCTTCACGCAGGCGATCGACCTGGGCCGAGGTCAGGCCGGTGTAGCCGAACATGCCGTTCTGGCGCAGCAGGAAGGAGAAGTCCTGGTCCGGCACCGCGCTCTTCAATTGCGATGCCAGCTTGACGCGCATGTCACGCACGCGCACGCGCATCTCCTCGACTTCGGCACGCCATTGCGTGGCCAGCTTGTCGTCGTTCAGCACATGCGCCACCAGCAGCGCGCCGTTGCGGGCGGGGCTGGAGTAGTTGCGGCGCACGGTCAGCTTCAGCTGGCCCAGCACGTTGGCGGCCTGGCCTGCCTGCGGGCAGAACACCGACAAGGCACCGATGCGCTCGCTGTAGAGCGAGAAGATCTTGGAGAAGGAGTTCGACAGGAAGAAGGGAATCTGGCGGCGCACCGCTTCGCGCACCGGCCAGATATCGTCGTCCAGGCTCTCGGCAAAGCCCTGGTAGGCCAGGTCGAAGAAGGGCAGCAGGCCGCGCTGCTCGACCACGGCGATGATCTGCTCCCACTGCGCACGGGTCGGGTCGACGCCGGTCGGGTTGTGGCAGCACGGGTGCAGCAGCACCACGGCGCCCTTGGGCAGGCTTTGCAGCTTGTCCAGCATGCCGTTGAAATTGAGGCCCTTGGTCTGGGCATCGTAGTAGGGATAACGCTCGGTCTTGAAGCCCGCGCCTTCGAAGATGCCGACGTGGTTGTCCCAGGTCGGGTCCGGCAGCCAGATGGTGGGCTGCGGGAAGAAGCGCGCGATCAGGTCGGCACCGACCTTCAATGCGCCCGAACCACCCAGGGTCTGGACGATGGCCAGGTGCTCGGCCGACGGCAGGTCGGCACCGAACAGCAGCTTGGCCACGGCCTGGCGGTAGGCGGCATGGCCTTCCATGGGCAGGTAGACGTAGGGCGCGCCGGTCTCGGCCACCGCTGCAGAGGCAGTGCGCACGGAGGGCAGCACCGGCACCACGCCACGGCCATCGGTGTAGATGCCGATGCTCAGGTTGACCTTGTTGCTGCGCTCGTCGCGCTGGAATTGTTCCATCAGGCTCAGGATGGGATCGCCGGCATACGGCGGGAGATGCGAAAACATGAGGACCTCGTCAATGTGGGAAAACGCCGATGCCGGCACAGTCCAGCTTGTCCGGCAAGACCGCCATGGTAGCGCGGCACGGGAAAAAATTCCCGTCCCGCGTGCCCCCTGTGCGTTTTTTCACAGGTATTTTTTCAGGCGGAAGTGGTAGATGCTCACGCACAACAGGCTGATCGCGGCGCAAACCATCAGGTAATAGCTGGGCGACACCGGATTGCCGGTCTTGCCGACCAGCCAGGTCACCATGAAGGGCGTGAAGCCGCCGAAGAGGGTTGCTCCCAGGCTATAGCTGATCCCCATGCCGCGCACCCGTGTGGCCGGCGGGAAGATCGACGACAGCACCACCCCCAGCGAACCGAAATACACCGCCTTGAGGATGCCGGCCCAGATCATGATGGCCATCATCACCCACACGGTCGGCATGGCGATCACCCAGACGAAGGAGCCATAGATGGTGGCCAGCGTCAGCACGGTGGAGACCACCATGATGCGGGCACGGCCCACGCGGTCGGCCAGCATGCCCATGAAAGGCGCGCCGATCATCAGGATCGCACCGGTCACGGCGGCCGCCGCAAACGCGGTCGACTGCGGCAGGTGCAGCTGCTTGATGGCATAGGTCGGCATGTACAGCAGCATCAGGTAAGTGGCGGCGGTAGAGACCGAGAGAATGCCCATGGCCACCAGCACCCGCGTGACCTGCAGGCCCCAGCTGGCATCGTCCTCGCCGGCCACTTGCGCCTTCTTGGCCATCGGTACTTCGTCGATGTGACGGCGGATGTACAGACCCACCGGCGCGATCAGCAAGCCGAAGGCGAACGGCAGGCGCCAGCCCCAGGCGGAGATCTGCTCGGGCGTGAGCCACTGGTTCAGCAGGAAGCCGGCCAGCGCCGCCATCAGGGCCGCTGCGCCCTGGCTGGAGAATTGCCAGCTGGCCATGAAAGCGCGGCGCTTGGAGCCGGTCTCGGTCAGCAAGGCCGTGGCCGAACCGAATTCGCCGCCAGCCGACAGCGCCAGCAGGATGCGCGCCACCAGGATGCCGATGGGCGCGGCCACGCCGATAGTCTCGTACGTGGGGATCACGGTACAGATCAGGGTGCCGGCCACCGTCATCGACAGCGAGACCAGCAGCGCCGGCTTGCGGCCGACCTTGTCGCCATACCAGCCCAGCAGGATCGCCCCCAGCGGACGGAACAGATACGACAGCCCGAAGGTAGCAAACGTTACCAGTAGCGAGACCGTCTCGTCGCCGGTCGGGAAGAACAGCTTGGAGATGGTCACCGCAAAGAAACCATAGGCCACAAAGTCGAACCACTCCAGCGCATTGCCGATGGAGGAAGCGACGATCAATCGCCGCGTGCGCGCGGCCGACATCGGCGCGGGGGCCGCTTCTGCTGCTGAAGAAATTTCCGGTGTTGCCGAGGGTGACGCTGCATTCATGGTCGTGTTCCCGTTGGAAGATGGACTGCGCTGGCTTGCGTTCTTGAAAATGAAAAAGGGCTCAACTCAGGCAACTGCCGATTGCGCCCGCTGCTGGCGCACCTGCTGCCCCTGCTGGCCGATATCCCACAACAGGCCCGCCATCAGTTGCAGGCCTTCGCGCGCCACCGGTGCCAGCAGGTGTTCGTCCGGCGCATGCTGCGAGCAGGAGGGATAGGAGTGCGGCATCCACAGCGTCGGCAAACCCAGCGCTTCCGAGAAGCAGTGATTGGGGATGGTGCCGCCCAGGTTGGGCAGGATGGTCACGGGCTTGCCGCTGGTCTCCTGCAGCGAGCCGGTGGCCAGGCGTACCCAGGCATCGTCGGGATCGAGGCGTGTGGCGGGCGCGGCGGCCTGGATCTCGATCTGCACATCGGCATAGCCGTGTTCATCGAGATGGCGGCGCAGGCTCTGCTGCACGTCTTCCCACACCGTGCCGACCACGAAGCGCAGCTGGAACACCGCCTGCGCCCGCGCCGGAATCGCTCCCACCGGACGCTGCGCATTGCCGGCCTCGAAGGCGATCAGCTCCAGCGTATTCCAGGCGAACAGGCGCTCGCCAGCGCTCAGGCCGGGCTCGCCCCACTGCGCATCGAGTACCGGATCACCGTCGTCGCTGCCCACCGCAAAGTCGCGCACCAGGGCACGCACCCGCTCGCTCACGTTGCGCGGACGCATACCCGGTACGCGGATCACGCCACGTCCATCCACCAGCGAGGCCGCCGCATTGGCCAAAACGGTGGCCGGATTGCGCAGCACGCCGCCCCAGTTGCCGGCATGGTGTGCACCGTTGCCGGTGTCGAGCACCAGCTTGAACTGCAGCGCGCCACGCGAGCCGAGGAAGAGCGTCGGGCTGGAAGCCGCCAGGCGCGGGCCATCCGAGGCCAGGAACAGGTCCGCCTCCAGATAATCGGCGTGATCGCGGCAGGCCTCGTAGAGACCGGGCGAACCCACTTCCTCGCCCATTTCGAAAATCATTTTCAGGTTGCAGCCCAGCTTGCCCCCTGCCGCCTCGATGGCGGCCGCCAGCGCGCCCAGGTTGATGCTGTGCTGGCCCTTGTTGTCGGCGGTACCGCGCCCGTACCAGCGATCGCCATCCGGGCTCAGCTGCCAGGGCGAACGGTCCTACTGCCAGCGGCCTTCCTCGCCGTTGACCACATCGCCGT
>NZ_DBIC01000222.1:0-8910 GCF_002296545.1 Herbaspirillum sp. UBA812
GTCCACGACCTGCTGCGCTTCGCGCTGGCCGAATTGCGCATCGACCAGGATCGCTTCGCGCTCACCCGTGACCAGCACCGAGCTGACCGGGAAGATGGCTTCTTTGCCGGGATTGTAGATGTCGAGCTTGAGCGGGGCGGCGGCCTGGACGGCCGCGCCCGAGAAGGCCAGCAGGCCGGTGACAGCGATGGCCAGCAGGGGACGCAGCAGGCGATGGGTGGGCAACATGACGACTCCGAAAGTGGTAGATGGGTATCAGGAGCAGCCATCATAGGATCGCTTTTGATTTCGAAAAACAGCATAATCGATCACAGTTTGTTTCTGAAATCGTTCAAATGAAAAAGGGGCTCCAATGGATCGCCTGATGGCCATGCAGGTCTTCGTGACGGTGGTGGATGGCGGCAGCCTGTCGGCGGCGGCCGAGCAGCTGGATTTGTCGCGGCCGGTGGTGTCGCGCTACGTGGCCGAGCTGGAAGACTGGGTCGGTGCGCGCCTGCTGCACCGGACCACGCGGCGGCTATCGCTCACCCCCGCCGGCAATGAATTGCTCCCGCGCTGCCGCCAGATGCTGGAGTATTCCGAGGACATGCGCCATGTTCTCGATACGCCCGATGAAACGCCGCGCGGGCTCCTGCGCATCACGACCAGTACCTCCTTTGCGCAGACCCAGCTGATCCAGGCCGTGGTCGAGTACGGCCGCCGCTATCCGGGGGTGGCGGTGGACCTGCTGGCGCTGGACCGCACCGTGAACCTGGTGGAAGAACGTATCGACCTGGCCATCCGCATGACCAACCGGCTGGAGCCCAACCTGATTGCGCGTCCGCTGGGGGTCTGCCACTCGGTGATCTGCGCCACGCCGGATTACCTTGCGCGCCATGGCATGCCGCGCAAGGTGGAAGACTTGGCCTTGCACAATTGCCTGACGCATTCCTATGTGGGGCGCAGCCTGTGGCAGTTCGATCCGAAAAAGAAAAAAGCCAGGGCGGGCAAGGGCGCTGCCGCCGCGAAGATGAAGACGCAGACGCAAAGCGTGGCGGTGGGCGGCACCATCAGCGCCAATGAGGTGACGGTGTTGCTGCAGGCGGTGCTGGCCGGCGTGGGCATCGGCCACATGCCGGCCTATACGGTGGCGCCGCTGGTCGCCAGCGGCCAGTTGGTGCAATTGCTGCCCGATTACGAGCCTTTGCAGCTGGGCATCTATGGCGTCTATGCCTCGCGCAAGCACATGCCGGCGACCTTGCGCACGATGCTCGATTTCCTGGCGCAGCGTTTTGCGGGCCTGCCGTTCTGATCAAGGGTGATCAGGGCGTGATGCTCAGCAGCTTGTGCACCAGTTCGGAGGAGGTGGAAGCGGCGAACTTGCGCATCAGGCGGGCGCGATGCATTTCCACCGTGCGCGGGCTCAGTTCGACCTGGCGGGCGATGAGCTTGCTGGTCTTGCCTTCCACCAGCAGTGCGGCGATCTCGCGTTCGCGCGGGGTCAGGCCGGGGGCGATGGGACGTTTTGCACTGACATCCTCAAAGGTCCAGATACCGGCCGCGTGCGGGTTGTCGCGGTTGAGCGCATGGCCGGTGACGTGGCACCAGAACATTTCATCGTTGGAGCGCTTCATGATGCGCTCGTCCGAATAAAAGCCCTTTTCGTTCAGGATCGGCACCAGGCGCAGGCCGGTGCGTTCGAATTCGTCGGCGGTGGGGTAGATCTCCTGGAAGGAAGTCTGGCGCAGCGCATCGACCTCATAGCCGAACATGTCGGCCATGGCCAGGTTGGCCTGCTGGATCACGCGATTGTGCGAGACGCACATGCCGATGGGCGCGTGCATGAAAACCTGTTCGAAATCGATGGGGAGTGGCTGGGTCATGAGTTGCTGCACTGGTTGGCTGGTCCCTCGCAACTGGCGGGACCGTCTGTCTGACGGTACCATGCTGCATTGCGCCAGGTATTTTTACCGTATTGTATGGCCTATTTCAGCTGCCCTATGATAATTGGCGCTATTTGGAGCCGAACGGGGCCCGGCGACGTCTGCGGACGTTGCGCAAGAGAAGCCCCTGCGCCCATCCCTGTTGAAGCCGGCATGTCCGCCGGCCCGCTTGCAACCCTGCTCGCAAGACAAGAGCCGAAAGGAGACTCGTGAACAAAGTGTATCCAGACGCGGCCACCGCGTTGAAAGACATCGTCAAGGACGGTCAGACCATTGCGGTCGGCGGCTTTGGCCTGTGTGGCATCCCCGAGGCGTTGATCGCCGCCCTGCGTGATTCGGGCGTGCAGAACCTGACCGCCATTTCCAACAACGCCGGCGTCGATGGTTTCGGCCTGGGTCAGTTGCTGACCACCCGCCAGATCAAGAAGATGATCGCTTCTTACGTGGGCGAGAACAAGGAGTTCGAGCGCCAGTACCTGGCCGGCGAACTGGAACTGGAGTTCACCCCGCAAGGGACCTTGGCCGAAAAGCTGCGCGCCGGTGGCGCCGGCATCCCCGCGTTCTTCACCAAGACCGGTGTGGGCACGCTGGTGGCCGAAGGCAAGGAAGTGCGCGAGTTCGACGGCGAGCGCTACGTGATGGAACGCTCGCTGGTGGCCGACGTGTCGCTGGTGAAGGCGCACAAGGCCGACAAGGCCGGCAACCTGGTCTTCAACAAGACCGCGCGCAACTTCAACCCCAACGTCGCCATGGCCGGCAAGGTCACCGTGGTGGAAGTGGAAGAACTGGTGGAAGTGGGCCAGCTCGATCCGGACCAGATCCACACCCCCGGCATCTTCGTGCATCGCATCGTGGTCAATGCCACGCCCGAGAAGCGCATCGAACAACGCACCGTGCGCGCATAAGGAGACACACAAAATGGCATGGACCAGAGATGAAATGGCTGCGCGCGCAGCCAAGGAACTGCAGGACGGCTTCTACGTGAACCTGGGCATCGGCTTGCCGACCCTGGTAGCCAACCACGTTCCGAACGATATCGAAGTGTGGCTGCAATCCGAGAACGGCTTGCTGGGCATCGGCCCCTTCCCCACCGAAGACCAGGTCGACCCCGACCTGATCAACGCTGGCAAGCAGACCGTGACGACCATTCCCGGTTCGTCCTTCTTCAGCTCGGCGGACTCCTTCGGCATGATTCGCGGCGGCAAGATCAACATCGCCATCCTGGGGGCGATGCAGGTCTCGGCCAAGGGCGACCTGGCCAACTGGATGATCCCCGGCAAGATGGTCAAGGGCATGGGCGGCGCGATGGACCTGGTGGCCGGCGTGGGCCGCGTGGTGGTGCTGATGGAACATGTGGCCAAGGCCAAGGATGGCAGCACCTCGAAGAAGATCCTGAACGACTGCAACCTGCCGCTGACCGGCGTGGGCGTGGTCAACCGCATCATCACCGACCTGGGCGTGATCGACGTGACCCCGGGCGGCCTGAAGCTGATCGAACTGGCTTCCGGCGTGACCAAGGAAGAAGTGATCGAGAAGACCGAAGCGCCGCTGGATGTAAGCGAGGTCTGATCGTTTGAAAGAACCGGAGGCGGCAGTCACTGCCGCGTCGGATGAGCGAAGGGCACCATGCATGTGGTGCCCTTCGTCATTTTCAGCGCCGGAATGCAGGACGACCGGAGTCCATCATCCACATTCATCGGTTTTTGCTGGATGAAGCGGGTAGAGCAGCCGGGGACAGCAGCATGGCTGGCTATACTTTTTGACTCCTGTTTCTCCTCGTCAATCTGCCTGCTCTCCCATGCCGAAAGCGCCGAGTCCCCGCATACTTCTGCTCGATACCAATTGCTTCCTTCGTCTCTATTGCTCGCCGGTCCTTCCGCTGTTGGGACAGGTGGTAGGCGGCTATCGGCTGCTGACACTGGCGTCTCTCATTGATGAATTCAAGGCCAATTCCCGGCTCGGCCAGATCTTCTCGCAGGTCGGTATTCCCCCGCGCTCGGTGGACCTGGAGCAGGGTGCGTTGCGCCTGACACAGCCCAAGAAGCGTCTGGTCGAAGCGCAGCGCGGACCGCTAGCGGTCTACGCGAGGCTGTTCGTCCAGCATCGCAACACGCGCGGCGCCAGGCTGATGCCGCTGTCGTGCGAGGATACAGAGCTGCTGGCCACAGGCATCGTGCTGCGCGGCGTGATCGCAACTGACGAGAAAGCGCTGACAGAATTGATCAGAGACCTCATGGCGGCGGGTGAGGAAGCACCCCAGGCCTGTATTGATTCCCTGACCCTGCTGCATTTGCTGG
The DNA here is from genome assembly GCF_002296545.1 of Herbaspirillum sp. UBA812. Taxonomy (NCBI): domain Bacteria; kingdom Pseudomonadati; phylum Pseudomonadota; class Betaproteobacteria; order Burkholderiales; family Oxalobacteraceae; genus Herbaspirillum; species Herbaspirillum sp. UBA812. The sequence continues at coordinate 4,220 of NZ_DBIC01000222.1, forward strand.
AGCAGCACGGGCGTTTGAGTTCGCAACAGCGTCGCGACACAGTCTCGACCTGGGTGCGCATGGAAACCTTGCTTCCAGCTGGCTGGCGCAGGCGATATCTGGAGCTGTTCGGCGAATCAGCCGAGGCACTATGACGCAAGCATGCCGCTTGCCGGGGAGAGGGCAAACGAGATTTCTACTGCGTGGCCGATATCGACATTGAGTGCGCTGGCCACGAAGGCTGGCGAGCCGCCGCCTTGTCGGCGTTGCCAGCACGCCAGCGCCTCGAATACAGGGGTACGGAAGAAGTCAGAGGCGGTGCGGATATAGTGCTCCGCTGGCAACTGTTCAGCGCCGAACAGCGCTGCGCTGATGGAGAGCGTTTCCTGTCTTCCCTCTCCATGCACATCGCAGCCTCGCTGCTTGCGCTTGAGCCCGCTGACCTTGCGGCCTTGGTGCGCCAGCCAGAGATCGACCCGGGCCACGATGGTGGACATCGGTACCTCGTATTTGCCTGCATACCAGGCCAGCAGACGCAAGGCCTCATCGCCCGAGACCTTGCCCAATTCCGCTGCGGCCCGTGCAGCCGCAGCGGGAGGAAACAGCAGCGCTTGGGCGAAGCGTTCCGCGAAGAGTTCACCCTCATCGGCAGCCAGCCGGTGCAGGGTGTAGCAGTGCCCCAACTCATGGGCAAGCCAGGCATTGAAGGTGCCGATACACGCATGCAGATTGACGAAGACCCAGGTGGTCTTGCTGCGCGGCAGGTAGATGCTCAAAGCATTTTCATGTCCGTGCCGTTGCCGGTTCCAGTAAACCGGCACCATGATGGCTCCGAAACCTTGCAACAGGGCTAGCAGCTCCTGGCGCTGTACTGGCGCATCATCGGCCAGTCCCAGCCGGTCCCGTACCTGGTGGGTGGCTTCCAGCAGATAAGCCTCTTCCAGCGAGGGAGATTCCAGAACCGCCGGGGAAAACAGCCGGGGGTGCGGCAAGTGCGGCAGCAATTCCTGCAGATGTTCTGCCGCCGTAACCGCAGCTTCCCTGGCAGCATCACTGGCGCGCTGGCCACCCGTGGTACGAAAGGCGATGACGGGTTCATCATCGGGGGCCATCAGTTGCGTCACTTCGATATGAAGAATCTCCGCCAGCCGCAGCAATTTGCGTGGCCGGGGCAGAGATTGCCCGGAAAGCCAGTTCGACACGGCTTCCTTGCTGACTTCGCAGGAAGTGGCCAACGCGGTTCTGGTCAGGCCGCGTTGTTGCATCGATTGCAGGATCAAGGGGATATTGAGCATGGTGGACTGATGGTAGGCAGACCATCGCACCGCGTCAAGTTATGTCAAGTTGCATGCAAGCCGCGGCTTGCAAGATGGTGCGCAATATCGTCACATGACGAGCTCGCCACCCCGGCCTCACTCCACCCCGCTGACCCTTACCGCATTTCTCCCATCCCGCTTGGCCCGGTACAGGGCGGCATCGGCGGCATTGAGCACGTCCTCCACGCGGCGGTGGTGGCCGCGCTGCAGGGTGGCCACGCCCACGCTGATGGTGACCACGCGCAGGGGACTGGTGGCATGCACGATCAGCCGGCTGTAGACCGCATCGCACAGGCGCTGGGCCATCAGGAGCGCGCCCTGTTCCTCGGTCAGCTCCAGCAGCACCACGAATTCCTCGCCGCCGTAACGGCCGGCGCAGTCAGTATTGCGCGGCAGGTTTTCGTTGATGGCCTGCGCCACTTCGCGCAGCACCTCATCGCCCAGCTTGTGGCCATAGCTGTCGTTGTAGAGCTTGAAGTAATCCACATCGATGAACAGCACCGAGAAGGTGGAATTGAGATTGCGCCGGCAGCGCTCCCAGGTGGCCTGCAAGGCGTCGTCCAGCGCGCGCCGGTTCAGCAGGCCGGTCAGGCCGTCAGTGAGGGCCAGTTCTTCCAGCCGCCGTTCGATGCTCACGCGGCGGCGCAGCTCTTGGCGTACGTGCGAAAGCAGATAGGCCAGCAGCAGCGTGAAGATGAACAGCGAGAGGATCACCGCATAGAGCGTCTTGCGCCAGCTCTTGAAAATCGCCTCCTGCGAATAGCCGACAAAGACGATCAGCGGTGAGTCGGGAATGCGCCGGAAGGTATAGAGCCGTTCTACGCCATCACTGTTGGCGCGCGCGAAGAAACTGCCTTCCTCATGCTGGAGAGCAATCTTGATGCGCTGGAAATTGGCACTGCCACTGAGATCGCGGCCGATGACTTCGTCCCGGTACGGCACGCGCATGTAGGCCACGCCATCATCCGAATACAGCGAGATGACGCCATCGGCACCCAGTGACAGCCCCTCGAACAGATCGCGGAAATAGGCCAGGTCCAGCGCCATCACGACGACACCGCCAAAGCTGCCATCGTCATTGAACAGCCGCTTGGACAGCACTACCACCTGCAGCTCATTGCCCAGGCTGGCCTGGATCGGCCGCGAGACATACAGGCCGACATTGTCCGCATCGCGGTGCGCAGTGAAATAGGCACGGTCGCCATAGTTGGGAGCGGGTTCGCCCGGACGGCGGCGCGAACTGGCCAGCACCTCGCCCTTGGGGCCGATCACGGCCATCACCACTATATGGCTGACGCTGGCGGCGCTGCCGAACAGATAGGCATAGCGCTGTGCCTCTTCCAGCCGGCGTGCGCCCAACGGATGCTGGTAGCGGTAGGCCAGCGTATCCAGCGACAGCGACAGCACCTCCAGGTTGCGCGAAATGGCGCGCTGGGAGATCAGCGTCACGTTGCCGGCGTTGGCCACCGCCGAAAGACGAGTCTGGCGATAGCTCTGATAAAGCGTACTGGCGCACATGGCCAGCACCATCAGCATGGCGATACCCAATACCACGACCAGGTATTTCTTCAACTGCTTGATTTTTGTTCCCCCACAGATCCCCAGGCGCAATTAACGCATAAAGCAAAAAGCGCTTCCATCTTGATCGCCGGCAACGTGATTGTCTTGCAACAAAAGATGAACCGCCGTGCAGCCCCGCCGGTCTGATCGCAAAATGCGTTGCCCGCTTCGTGTTCAAATGCGAGCGTCGTCAACCGAATCTGTGCAGCACCGGAGGCTCCCTGAACATCAAGAACACCATCAAGCGCGACCTCGTCATCCTGTGGGCCTTCATCGCCCTGATCGCTCTCATTCTCGCCTTCCTGCTGCTGCAGCTCAGCCGCCAGGGCGCGTCTTCGCAGATCAGCCAGGCCACCGGCCAAGCCGCCGTCAGCTGCGCCACCATGAGCGCGGGCCTGGCCCATGCGCTCTCTTCCGGCAGCGGCGCGTCCCGCACTGCGGCCGATGGCGATGGCCTGCCCGGCAGCTCCATCATGCAGGCGGTGATCGACTTGTCCCTGCGCGATCAGGCCGGGGTGGAGGGCGGTTTCTGGCATCCCCAGCGCGACGTTGTGGCCTATGCGTTCCCGACCTATGACGGCAGCGGTATCAAACGTGATCCGCCGGGTGCGGAAATGGAACGCATCGTCTCGACTGCGCAGCGCGCCCTCGATGGCGGCACGACCGTCACCGACGTGCGGCCCGGCCTGCGCGAGGCGGTGGTGTTCGCCGCCTGCCCGGTGCCGCTGGGCAAGGTGGCGCTGGCGGCGTGGACCCTCAAGCGCGTGCCGGTGATGAGCGCCAGCGTGCTCAACCAGCTGCTGGTGGCCAGCGCCTTGCTGCTGGCCTTCGTCATCATCAGCGGGGTGTGGCTGGGAGCCACGCTCACGCGCTGGCGCAGCCAGTCCGAACGCCTGGCCAGCCAGCTGGCCCACGCCGAACGGCTGGCCACGCTGGGACGGGTGGCGGCCGGCATGGCCCATGAGATCCGCAACCCCATCGGGGCCATGCGCATGAAAGCCGAAAATGCTCTGGCCGCCCCCGCCCAGGTGCGCGAGACGCGCGTGACCGGCGCGCTCGAAATGGTGGTCAGCCAGACCGAGCGGCTCGATACGCTGGTGGCCAGCCTGCTGGCACTGGCGCAACCGTTCCAGGTGCAGCGCCAGGCCGTCGATCTGGCCAGCTGGATCGAGGCCCGCTGCCAGGCCCATGCCGAACTGGCCGAGCGCCAGCAGGTGCGCTTGGCCTCGGCCATCGATGCCGCCAGCTTTGGCGGCAGCCTTGCCACCAGCGCACTGGACCCGGTGCAGATGGCGCGCGCGGTGGACAACCTGCTGCTCAACGCCCTGGCGCATTGCACCGCAGGCGGCCACATCGCATTGGGTGCGCGCTTGCGCGAGGACGGGCGGCTGCTGCTGTGGGTGGCCGATGATGGTCCGGGCGTGCCGGCGGAATTGCGTGATAGTCTGTTCGACCCCTTCGTCAGCCAGCGTACTGGCGGCACCGGCCTGGGCCTGGTGCTGGTGCGCGAGATCGTGCATGCGCATGGCGGCGTCATCCACCTGGCCGCGAGCGAACGCGGTGCCCGTTTTGAAATGGAGTTGCCATGGCGCGCATCCTGATCGTCGATGACGATGCTGCCTTTCGCGGCAGCCTGGCCGAGACCGTCGGCGACCTCGGCCACGAAGTCCTGGAAGCCGGAAGTACCGCTGCCGGCCTGACCCTGCTGGCCGCGCACGCGGTCGATGCGGCCATCGTCGATCTGCGCATGCCCGAGGAAGACGGCCTGGTATTCCTGCAGCGCGCCCCGGCCATCGCCGCCATCCCCTGCATCATGCTGACCGCCTACGCCAGCGG
>NZ_DBIC01000187.1:0-2276 GCF_002296545.1 Herbaspirillum sp. UBA812
TGCGCTGCGCCGCCAGGCGGCAAGCCATGCCTTCCAGCGATTCACGGATCTGGAACAGTTCCACCAGGCCCTCGAGGGTCAGTGACACCACGCGAGCACCCACGTGGGGCACGCGCACCAGCAGGTTCTGGCCTTCCAGACGGTGGATGGCTTCGCGCAGCGGGCCTCGGCTGATGCCGTAGGTGCGGGCCAGTTCCGGTTCGGAAATCTTGCTGCCGGGCGCGATCTCGCCCTGCACGATGGCGCTCTGGATTTTGCGAAAAACGTGTTCGGAGAGGGTTTCTCCGTCACGTTCGGCACCAGGCAGTGCAATCAGCTCGCTCATGGGTTTTTCGCCGTGTCGACAATATTTTCAAAATGATGCCTTTAATCATAACACTTTGCCCTAAAAAGGGAAGAAGTGTCGACACTGAAACAATTTCGGCACTACCCAGTAAAAAAATAGCATGAGGCAATTTTCGTTACAGGTGAGAAAATTCAGCCGCCCGCTGGGAATATATGAAAAAGTAGCTCAAAATTTTTCTATTTATTTCCTCATATACGGGAATCGTTCGCCCAAAGTGAGAATTTAACCTTATATTGCCGCCATGGACTCACCACAAACCTCTACCATAGTTGACCGCGTTCTCCACGTACTCGCCGGCGTGGCCCGTGCCGGCAAGCCCGTCAGTGCCAAGCAGATTGCTGCGATGGTGCAACAACCGGTCAGTACCGTTTATCGCCACCTGGCATCCCTCAAGAAATGGGGACTGTTGCAGGAGCACATGAATTCCGGCACCTTCGAGCCGGGGCCGACCGGGGTACAGCTGGCGTGGGGGTTCGACCAGAACTCCAACCTCATCAGCCAGAGCCGCGAGGAAATCATTTCGCTGGTCCAGCGCAGCGGGGAAAGCGTGGGCCTGCTGGTGCCGATCAACGGCCAGATGGTCTGCATAGCCATGGAAGAAAGCGACCAGCCACTGCGCTGTTCCTTCACCAAGGGCCGGGCACATCCCTTGCTTAAGGGAGCATCGGCCAAGAGCCTGCTGGCCTTCATGCCACGCAAGCTGCAACAGAAACTGGTGGCCGACCAACTGGGCGACAAGCCCGAGGAAGCCGCCGCGCTGGAAGCACAGCTCGATGAGATCCGCCGTCGCGGCTATTCCATCAGCGAGAGCGAAGTGGACCTGGGCGTGTGGGGCGTCTCGGTACCCATCATGACTTCCAATGGCCGCCTGGAAGGCACCATCACCCTGATGGCTCCGGCCCTGCGCGTGGGTAACCGCGAACAGGAGCTGGTCCGCATGACGGTGGAGTCCGCCCAGCGCATATGTAATCGTTTTTAAGCCAGTCAGGCTGCGCCGTCCGGAGAGACGGTGCTGGCTGGACGCGGGAGGGCCCCATCCGGGCCCAGGGATGAATAATCCATCACGCCGGTACCCCGGCGTCCAGTCCATGTCGTCGTTTCTACCGAGGAACTCATGATGAAGCTTTCCCGCCTGCTGTGCGCCGTCTCGGCCAGCCTGTTTCTGCTGGTGGCGGCCGCGCCTGCCGCCCGTGCCGCCGACAACGTGATCCGTGTCGGTACCGATGCCACCTTCCCGCCGATGGAATTCGTCAAGGATGGCAAACGTACCGGTTTCGATATCGAATTGATGGAAGCCCTGGCCAAAACCATGGGCAAGAAGATCCAGTGGATCGACATCGATTTCAAGGGCCTGATTCCCGGCCTCATTTCCAACCGCTTCGACATCGCTGCCTCGGCCATCTACATGACCGACGAGCGCCGCAAGGTGGTTACCTTCAGCGATCCCTACTATCGGGGTGGGCTGGCCGTGCTGGTGCGGCGTGACGACAACAGCATCAAGGTGCCGGAAGACCTGAACAAGGGAAAGCGCGTCTCGGTCCAGGTCGGCACCAAATCGGTGAGCTATCTGCGTGACAACTTCCCCGGCGTGGAACGCGTGGAAGTGGAAAAGAACCAGGCCATGTTCGACCTGCTGGCCACCGGCCGCGTCAATGCGGTGGTGACCGGCCGTCCGGCCGCCGTCGAATATGCCCGCACCCAGCCGCTGGTACGTGTGCTGGACAAGGGATTGACCACCGAACTGTATGGTTTTGCCCTGCGCAAGAACGATACCGCGCTGGTCGAGCATCTCAACAAGGCCCTGCAGACCTTGCGCATGAACGGCACCTACGATGCGCTGACCGACAAGTGGTTTGCCAGGAAGGACTGAGATCCTGCGCACCTGGCCTGGCGTTGTCGCCGGGCTCCTCCATTCCTCTCTGCATGGCCG
>NZ_DBIC01000187.1:2594-9977 GCF_002296545.1 Herbaspirillum sp. UBA812
TACCGCCCCGGCCCGCCAGCCGTGACCGGGCAAGCGACTCCTTTTGCCGGAGCACTTCATGAAACTGGATTTTTCGGGCGTCTGGGACAGTTGGCCCTCGCTCCTCCACGGCACCATGGTGACCGTGGAAATCACCGCCGCCTCGCTGGTGCTGGGGTGCGTGCTGGGCCTGCTGACTGGCCTGGGGCGACTCAATCCGCAGCGCCGGCTGTTGTATGGCCTGTGTACTTTCTATCTCACGCTGATACGCGGCACGCCCTTGCTGGTGCAGCTGTTCCTGTGGTTCTTCGGGTTGCCGCATGTGGGCGTGATCCTGCCGGCGTATGTGTGCGGCATCCTCGGGCTCGGTATCTACAGCGCTGCCTATATTTCGGAAATCGTGCGTGGCTCGATCCAGTCCATCGAACGCGGCCAGATGGAAGCGGCACGCTCGCTGGGCTTGCCTTATCGGATGGCGATGCGCCGCGTGATCCTGCCGCAGGCCTTCGTGCGCATGATTCCGCCGCTGGGCAATGAATTCATCGCGCTGATCAAGAACTCGGCACTGGTGTCGTTGCTGACCATCGCCGACCTGATGCATGAGGGCGAGAAGATCATCAGCATTACTTACCGCTCGCTGGAAACCTATCTGGTCATTGCCCTGATCTATCTCGTCCTGACCAGCGTGACCACGCTGGCGCTGCGCCGGATCGAGAAGGTCCTGCGCTCCGAAGGGAGGGTGTGATGGAACACAGCGTGGTCGATATCAAAGGCTTGCGCAAATCCTTCGGCAGCCATCTCGTGCTCAAGGACATCGATTTTTCGGTCGCCCCAAGTCAGGTGGTCGTCATCATCGGCCCCAGCGGCAGTGGCAAGAGCACCTTGCTGCGCTGCCTGAACGGGCTGGAGACCGCCGAGGGCGGCACCGTGGTGGTCGGCGGTCATACGGTGGTCGAGGGCGGGCGCATGATGCCCGAAGCCATGCTCGATGCGCTGCGCGCCGAGGTGGGCATGGTATTCCAGTCCTTCAACCTGTTCCCGCACCTGAACGTGCTGGACAACATCACCCTGGCACCGACCTGCCTGCGCGGCGTACCGCGCAAGGCGGCGCAGGAGCAGGGGCTGCGGCTGCTCAGGAAGGTCGGGCTGGAACACAAGGCGAAGGAATATCCCGGCACCTTGTCCGGAGGCCAGAAGCAGCGCGTGGCCATTGCCCGTGCGCTGGCCATGGAACCGAAGGTGATGCTCTTCGACGAGCCCACCTCGGCGCTGGATCCGGAACTGGTCGGCGAAGTGCTGCAGGTGATGCAGGACTTGGCCAGCGACGGCATGACCATGCTCATCGTCACGCACGAGATGGGATTTGCGCGCGAGGTGGCCGATGTGGTGGTGGTGATGGATCACGGCAGCATCGTCGAGTCCGGTCCGCCCTCCGAGATATTTACTTCACCGCGCGAGGCACGTACCCGCAGTTTCTTGCAAACCATGCTGGCCCGCGAGGTGGGTCATGCCGGGTAAAGCCGATGCGGTGGCGGGTTCCGGGGTGCCGCAGCACGGCGCGATAGCGTTCGTCGGCGAGCTGGCCAGCGTGGCAGCCGTCCCCTGGAAGAACGAGGGCGGGCAGACCCGTGAACTGTGCGTGGAGCCGCCGGAGGCCGACTTCGCCAGTTTTATCTGGCGGGCCAGCGTGGCCGACGTCGGTAGCGATGCAGATTTTTCCACCTTCGAGGGTATCGATCGCACCATCGTCCTGCTTGAAGGCGGCGGTTTCACACTGCACAGCGAGGGAAGGCAGGTCCACGATCTGGTGCACTGCTTTGCGCCCTACGACTTCCCCGGCGAGCAGCCGATCCAGGTGCGGATGCATGGTGCGCCCACGCTGGACTTCAACCTGATGGTGCGGCGTGAAGTCGCCGAGGGCAGGGTAGTGATGCTGGACGAGCGCAATTCGCGTTGCCTGCCCAGCCACAGCGCTTTGTTGTACGTGGCAAGAGGTGACGCCTGCCTTTCCGATGAAGACGGTCTGCAACAGGCCTTGCGCGCCGGCCAGTTCGCGCGGCTGCAACCAGGACACAGAGCGCGCATGCCCGATCTGCTGTGTGCGTCGGGGGCGGTGGTGCTGCTGGTCTGCATCATCCCCAAGCCAAAGGAAGGCCAGCACATGTAAGCGTTGAAGGGCCGAGGCCGTTCTGATTCCACCCGCTGCAAGCGGCACAACGGTGTCCGGCATACACTACAAAACCGCCAGTATAAAAGGTGAGCATATGGCATCGCTTGGCGAACAAACACAGCAACACCTGCATGCACATCCACAGCCGCATGCGCACGCGCTCCCTCGCCAATCGGCGCGTGCCCTGTTTTGCCCGCTGGCCTTGCTGCCGGATGGCTGGCAGCATGACGTTCTGCTGCGCTGGGATGACTCGGGACGCCTCATTGAGGTCAGCGTCCGCAGTCCGCGCGGCGAAGCAGCTCAGGCATCCGGCCCGGTGATTGCCGGCATGCCCAACTTGCATTCGCATGCCTTCCAGCGCGCCATGGCCGGCCTGACCGAGGTCATGGGCAGTCCTTCGGATTCCTTCTGGAGCTGGCGCAAGCTGATGTACCGTTTTGCCCAGCGACTGCAGCCGGAGCACCTGCACGCCATTGCCTGCCATCTCTATATCGAGATGCTCAAAGCGGGCTATACCTCCGTCTGCGAATTCCATTATCTGCACCACGCCCCGGGCGGCAGCCCCTACGCCGACCGCGCCGAACTGGCGCTGCGGCTGATGCAGGCGGCGTCCGAGGCGGGCATCGGCATGACCCTGCTGCCGGTGCTGTACCAGTACGGCGGCTTCGGTGGCCAGCCGGGTTCGCAGGAGCAGGCGCGCTTCATCGCTACGCCAGACGACCTGCTGGCCCTGCGCGAGCGCCTGCTGCACGCCTTGCCGGAGAACCCGATGCGCCGCTATGGCGCAGCCCCGCATTCGCTGCGGGCGGTGTCGCCGCAAGGCCTGGAAGAACTGGTCAGCGGCCTGCGCCAGCAGCCGGGAGGACGCGACGCTCCCGTTCACATCCACGTCGCCGAGCAGTGGCGCGAGATTCAGGATTGCCTGGCCTGGTGCGGCCAGCGTCCGGTGCAATTGCTGCTGTCGCTGCAGGAGGTGGATGCGCGCTGGTGCCTGATTCACGCCACCCACATGGATCAAGGGGAATACCTGGATCTGGCCGCCAGTGGTGCGATCGTGGGACTGTGCCCGACGACCGAGGCCAATCTGGGCGATGGCATCATTGATGCCGGGCAGCTTTTGCAGTCCCGGACTCCCTGGGGCCTGGGCTCGGACAGCAATATCGCCATCAACCCGCGTTCCGAATTGCGGCTGCTGGAGTATGGACAACGCTTGCATCATCGCCGGCGCAACGTGCTGGCCTCCGAAGCATCACCGGCCACGGCCGACCGCCTGTTTGCCCAGGCCGTGGCAGGCGGTGCGGCTGCCAGCGGCCGGGCGGTCGCCGGGCTGGCTGTGGGGCAGCAGGCGGATTTCGTGGTCCTCGATCGGGACGACGTCAACCTGGCCGATCGCAGCCCCGGGCAATTGCTCTCGGCACTGGTGTTTTGCGAGCATGATGGCCAGCCCATCCAGGATGTCTACGTGGGTGGCCGCCAGGTCGTGACCGCCGGGCAGCACCCCTTGCAGGATGACGCGCGCCGCGCCTATCGCCGCGCGATTGCCGAATTGTTGAAGGATTGAGGACCGCTCGATGCCAGTGATGCCGCACGATATTTGCCAGCTGCACCAGGGCAGTTCGCCCCTGCTGATTTCCATGCCTCACGTGGGTACCCGTCTGCCGGAGGAGTTGCTGGCCTCCTATAGTGCGGTTGGCCTGCAGGTCGACGATACCGACTGGCATATCGCCGAACTCTATGAGTTTGCCCTTGGCATTGGCGCTTCCGTGATTCGTCCTTTTCATTCACGTTACGTGATCGATCTCAACCGGCCAGCGGACGGACAGAGCCTGTATCCGGGGCAGAACACCACCGGGCTGTGTCCGCTGACGACATTCGACAACCTGCCGCTGTACCGCGAGGGCTGTGAGCCGGATGCCGCCGAGATCGCACGCCGCCTGCAGGTCTACTGGCATCCCTATCATGCGGCTCTGCAGGCCGAACTGGAGCGCCTGAAGGCAGTGCATGGCTACGCGCTGCTGTGGGATGCGCACTCGATCCGCTCGGTGATTCCGCATCTGTTCGAGGGCGAACTGCCGGTCTTCAATTTCGGAACTGCCAGCGGTGCTGCCTGCACACCTGGTCTTGGAGAAGACTTGCTGGCGCTGGCGCAGCAACTGGCACCGCAGTTTCCCGCCGTACTCAATGGCCGCTTCAAAGGCGGCTACATCACTCGTCATTACGGCCAGCCCGCCCGGCAGGTCCATGCCCTCCAACTGGAATTGGCCCAGCGCAGCTACATGCAGGAGTACGCACCTTATGCGTTGCAGGCAGCGCTGGCAGATCAGCTCAAGCCGGTGCTGCAGGCGCTGGTGACGCGCTTCATGGCGTTTCATCCCTGATGCGAGCCTGCGCCCGTACCATTTGATCCAGCGCAAACGCAGGCCAGCTGCGGCGCTGCAGCCCGGGCGGCTTGATGCATGTCAAATCCGTTCATGCAGGTGAGGCTTAGTATGCAGTCATACCAAGTCAACGCAATCCAGTCACCTGCTGAGGTCATCATGTTCAAGAACATCCTGTTGGCAACCGATGGTTCCCGTCTGTGCAACGAATCGGTCAAGGCCGCCATCGCGCTGGCCAAGAGCTGCGGCAGCACCCTGGTTGGCTTGTCGGTGGCAGGCAATCTGCGGGCCTTGTCGATTCCTGAAGTCAGCGTCGGCGTGGATGTGGAGCGCACCGATGCAGCTGGCCGCGAACACGCTCTGGCCAGCGTCGAGATGATCACCGCGATGGCCCGTGAAGAAGGTGTCCCCTGCACGGTGCAGGTGGCCCAGGGCGGACGTCCCTACGAAGAGATCATGCGCGTGGCCGAACGCGAGCACTGCGATGCCATCATCATGGCCTCCAAGGCCCGTTCCACGCTGGGCCGCTTGCTGCTCGGCAGCCAGACCCAGAAGCTGCTGGCGCATAGCAAGGTACCGGTGCTGGTTTATCGCTGATTGGCCGAAATATGAAGAGATGCGCACCGCATGCGTGCGCATCGGACGGTTGAAAGTGCCGTCATGAAGGTTTGTGGTGTGGAGGGTCGGGCCGTTCCTGTGGAGAGGGACGGCCCATTTTTTTTGTCCGGGCATCGCGAGCCCGGGGCCGAAAGTTTGGAGAAAGACCTCGGCCTTTGTTACAGTCAGGCCTTGTTTTGAAGACGACAACAAGGAGCCCGCATTGACCACATCCCCTCATCAGGCCCACGGCGGTAACGCCTTCACCCGCTTCTTCGCGCATGAAGCCGCTGGCGGCATCGTGCTGGCCATCGCTGCGGTGCTGGCGCTGATCATCAGCAACAGCAGCTGGCGAGAAACCTACGAGGCCTTCACCCGCATTCCCGGCAAGGTCGACATCGGTGGTCTTGTGGTGTTGTCCAAGCCGCTGCTGCTGTGGGTGAACGACCTGTGGATGGCGGTCTTCTTCTTCCTGGTCGGTCTGGAAATCAAGCGCGAATTTGTCGAAGGCGAACTGGCCTCCCGCAAACAGGCCATCCTGCCGGCGGCAGCGGCCTTGGGCGGTATGGTGGTGCCGGCGGCGATCTATGCGCTCATCAACCTGGGCGATCCGGTGGCGCTGCGCGGCTGGGCCATTCCGGCGGCCACCGACATCGCCTTTGCGATCGGTATCGTGATGCTGCTGGGGTCGCGGGTTCCGACCTCACTCAAGGTTTTCCTCACCGCCGTGGCCATCATCGATGACCTGGGCGCCATCGTGGTCATCGCGCTCTTCTATACCGACAACCTCTCACTGGGCATGCTGGCCGGGGCCGGGGTAGGGACGCTGGTCCTGTTGCTGCTCAATCGCAGCGGCGTGCGTCGCGCAGATATCTACATCGTCGTCGGACTGGTGATCTGGGTGTGCGTGCTCAAGTCGGGCATCCACGCCACGCTGGCCGGGGTGGTCACGGCGCTGGCCATTCCCATGCGCGACGCCGACGACCAGCCGCTGGCTGGTGCCCTGGAGCATGGCTTGCATCCCTGGGTGGCCTTCCTGGTCCTGCCCATGTTTGCCTTCGCCAATGCTGGCGTGTCCTTCCAGGGCATGTCGCTGGGCAACCTGTTTGAGCCGATCCCGCTCGGTATCGCCGGCGGACTGGTACTGGGCAAAACCATCGGTGTCTTCGGTGCAGCCTGGCTGATGATCCGCAGCGGACTGGCCGCGGCACCGGCCGGTGCCAGTACCCGGCAATTCATCGGCGTCTGCATGCTGTGTGGCATCGGCTTCACCATGAGTCTCTTCATCGGCGGCCTGGCCTTCCAGGGATTGAGTCCGGATTTCGAAGCCAAGCTCAAACTGGGCGTGCTGGGCGGCTCCATTCTGGCGGGCTTGCTGGGCACACTGGTCTTGTGGCGCAAAGAGATATCACCAGCGTGAACATCACGGTACGCCGCATTTTCCATGCGGCCACTGTGCGTGTTGTCTATCAAAAACCTCATCAATACGCTTGAGACACACGAAAAGTCGCCATTTGGCGACGAAATATCGACTTTCTGTTTTGCGATGCAAAAAATTATATAAAAAATAATTGTTTGCACACCATTAGTGCGATTCCGGCCGGAAACCGGCTCCCGACAGGCTTCCGCTTCCACATGACGAAGTGAATCCCTACGACAACGAAATGCCGCCCGGCAGCTCGGCCATGAATTGCTGCTGCGCAGAACAAGCGATTGTTTACATCACCTTTTGGCAGTAGCAAGATACTTGCACGGGCCTGTAACGGCGCGGCGTGGAAGGGCGCCGACGCTGACACTACTGACAACAGCGCCCGCAGCAAGTCGGGGATATTGTCGTTTCGACATTTTCACCCCTTGGGACGATAAGCCAGGCGAATAACAGCCCGGCCATCAAAAGCAGAGGAGACAAGCATGAAACTGATGGAATTGCTCATGAGCTACGGTAGCCAGGCACTGGTGTGGTATGCGATGTACGTGATCGTGGGGAGCTGTGCCTTCGGAGCTTATGTCTGGCGCCGCACCCATTTCGGTCACTGACCGCCAAACATTCACCCTGACGCACGCCGGAATGAACGCCGGCGCTGCGTGAACGACGCCAGGCGAGGGTACCGGACCAGTGCTGGCCTGAAGCATGCCGCTTCCCATCCCGCGCAAGGGCGTGGACATGGGAGCGGTGCCGTGCTGGTCTCCCGCGCGTATCGTCGACTCGTCATTTGACACCTGCATTTGCCTGCCAGAACGGCGGGGAGCGTCTTGCCG
>NZ_DBIC01000187.1:10288-12786 GCF_002296545.1 Herbaspirillum sp. UBA812
CTTGCCGGCGCTCCCCGCCGTTCGCCGTTTCGGCGGTGGAGAAGGGCTGCGGCGGGCTTCCTCACGCAATCTTCGAGGATGAAAAAAAGCTGCATCGCGGCTTTATTTTCTGATTTTGCGGTGCTATTCTCCAATCCGCGCAAACGTTTGCGCACTTATAACGGCGTCTATCTTCTAGGAAACGCCGGCAACATCAATACTGGAGACCCAGATGAACAAATTCACCCGCCGCCATTTCGCCATCGCCGCCCTGGCATGTGCAGTCCTTCCCGGTGCCGCCATGGCACAGACTCCGGCCAAGCCCAAGGTGGCCCTGGTCATGAAGTCGCTGGCCAACGAGTTCTTCCTGAACATGGAGAACGGTGCCCGCGAATACCAGAAGGCCAACGCCAGCAAGTTCGATCTGATCGCCAACGGCATCAAGGACGAGCAGGACACCGCCAACCAGATCAAGATCGTCGAGCAGATGATCGTTTCCAAGGTCAATGCCCTGGTGATCGCCCCGGCTGACTCCAAGGCCCTGGTGCCGGTGGTCAAGAAGGCCATCGACGCCGGCATCATCGTGGTCAACATCGACAACAAGCTGGACGACGCCGCCCTGAAGGAAAAGGGCATCACCGTGCCGTTCGTGGGCCCTGACAATCGCAAGGGCGCCAAGCTGGCCGGCGACTACCTGGGCAAGCAGCTGCAAAAGGGTGACAAGGTCGCCATCATCGAAGGCGTGTCCACCACCTTCAACGCACAGCAGCGCACCCTGGGCTTCCAGGATGCGATGAAGGATGTCGGTGCGAATGTCGTGACCGTGCAGTCGGGCCAGTGGGAAATCGACCAGGGCAACAAGGTCGCCGCCTCGATCCTGAACGCGCATCCGGACATCAAGGCCATCCTGGCCGGCAACGACAACATGGCGCTGGGCGCCGTGGCCGCCATCCGCGCCGCTGGCAAGACCGGCAAGGTGCTACTGGTCGGTTACGACAACATCAACGCCATCAAGCCGATGTTGAAGGATGGCCGCGTACTGGCCACCGTAGACCAGTTCGCCCAGCAGCAAGCCGTCTTCGGCATCGAGACCGCCCTCAAGGCCGTGACCGAGAAGAAGCTGCAAAGCGCCCTGGGTGGCGTGGTCGAGACCAAGGTCTCGCTGGTCACCAAGTAATACCGACGCTCTCTGGCGTCTTCTCTGCAAGGTACCTGCGCCCATGACCGGGCGCGGGGCTTTGCCTCTCCCTCCTTGTGCGCTACAGAACCATGCAGCCCAACGACTCTCCCTCCCAAGCTTCGCCCTTGCTGACCTTGTCCGGCATCGGCAAGAGCTACGCCGCACCGGTGCTCGATGGCATCGACCTGGACCTGCGTCCGGGCCAGGTGCTGGCCCTGACCGGCGAAAACGGCGCTGGCAAGAGCACGCTCTCCAAGATCATCTGCGGCCTGGTCGACGCCAGCGCCGGCGGCATGACGCTGGATGGCCAGCCCTATCAACCGACATCGCGCACGCAGGCTGAAGGCCTGGGTATCCGCATGGTGATGCAAGAACTGAACCTGATCCCCACGCTGTCGATTGCCGAAAACCTGTTCCTGGAAAAACTGCCGCGCCGCTTCGGCTGGATCGACCGCAAGAAGCTGGCCGAGGCCGCTCGCGCCCAGATGGAAGTGGTCGGACTCGGCGAGCTGGACCCGTGGACCCCGGTCGGCGACCTCGGCCTGGGCCACCAGCAGATGGTCGAGATCGCCCGCAACCTGATCGGCAGCTGCCGCTGCCTGATCCTGGACGAACCCACGGCCATGCTGACCAACCGTGAGGTGGAGCTGCTGTTCTCGCGCATCGAGCGCCTGCGCGCCGAAGGTGTGGCCATCATCTACATCTCGCACCGGCTGGAAGAATTGAAGCGCATCGCTGACCGTATTGTGGTCCTGCGCGATGGCAAGCTGGTCTGCAATGACGACATCGGCCGTTATTCCACCGAGCAACTGGTGCAACTGATGGCCGGTGAGCTGACCAAGGTTGACCTGGATGCCGAACATCGCCACATCGGTGCTCCGGTGCTGCGCATTCGTAGCCTCGGGCGTGCTCCAGTCGTGCAGCCGGCCAGCCTGGCGCTGCATGCCGGTGAAGTGCTTGGCATTGCCGGCCTGATCGGCTCCGGCCGGACCGAACTCCTGCGCCTGATCTTTGGCGCAGACCGTGCCGATCAGGGCGAGATCTTCATTGGCGACAGCCAGCAGCCTGCGCGCATCCGCAGTCCCAAGGATGCGGTCAAGGCCGGTATCGCCATGGTCACCGAAGACCGCAAAGGGCAGGGCTTGCTGCTGCCCCAAGCCATCAGCGTCAATACCTCGCTGGCCAATCTGGGCAGCGTGAGCCGCGCTGGCATGCTCGACCACGCGGCCGAGAGCAGCGTGGCGCAGGACTATGTGAAGAAACTGCGCATCCGCAGCGGCAGCGTGGCGCAAGCCGCCGGCGAACTGTCGGGCGGCAACCAGCAGAAGGTGGTGATCGC
>NZ_DBIC01000112.1:0-19299 GCF_002296545.1 Herbaspirillum sp. UBA812
GACGGCATCGCCTTCCAGACCAATATCCTGGCCCTCAACGCAGCGGTGGAAGCGGCCCGCGCCGGCGAGCAGGGACGCGGCTTTGCAGTGGTGGCCTCGGAAGTGCGCTCGCTGGCCCAGCGCTCGGCCACGGCCGCCAAGGAGATCAAGGTCCTGATCGGCGATTCGGTGGAGCAGGTACGCGCCGGCGAGCAGACCGTCAGCGAAGCGGGCAGCACCATCCGCAGCGTGGTGGAGAGCGTGCGCAAGGTCAGCGACGTGGTGGCCGAGATCACCTCCGCCAGCCGCGAGCAGAGCCAGGGCATCCAGCAGACCAACGACGCCGTGGCCCACATGGATCAGGCCACGCAGCAGAACGCGGCACTGGTGGAAGAAGCCGCCGCCGGGGCACAGCAACTGCAGGAGCAGGCAGCGCGCCTGGCTGAAGTGGTGGCCTTGTTCCGCTTGCGGGATGTCGCGCGGCAGTGATTCACGCTGCAGGCCGGTTCGACACCGAAGTCATCTTCATGAAAAAACCGTGCTGGCCTGACAGGCCCGCGCGGTTTTTCTTTGGGTAAAAGGGCAACTCTTTCTCAGCGCTCGCGCACATCCGGCAGCAGCACCGTCAGCACGCCCGCCAGCGGCAGGAAGGCGCACAGGCCATAGACCCAGGCGATGCCGTACAGGTCGGCCAGATGGCCCAGCAGGGCCGCGCCGATCCCGCCGAAGCCGAACATGAGGCCGAAGAACACGCCCGCGATCATGCCGACCTTGCCCGGCACCAGTTCCTGCGCATAGACCACGATGGCGGCGAAGGCCGATGAGATGACCAGTCCGATCACCACCGACAGCACCGCCGTCCAGAACAGGTTGGCGTGCGGCAGCATCAGGGCGAAGGGCGCAGCACCCAGGATCGAGATCCAGATCACCAGCTTGCGGCCGATGCGGTCGCCAATCGGGCCGCCGACGAAGGTGCCCACCGCCACCGCGCCCAGGAAAAGGAACAGATACAGCTGCGAGGAGGCCACCGACATCTGGAAGCGTTCAATCAGGTAGAAAGTGAAGTAGCTGGTAAAGCTGGCCATGTAGAAGTATTTGGAAAACACCAGCAGCGCCAGCACCACCAGCGCGCGGCGCACGGTGGCCGCCGGCAGCGCCTGCGCCGCACGCGGCCTGGCCTTGCCCTTGTTGGCGGCGAGATGGCCGCGATACCAAGCCGACACCCGCGACAGCACCACGATGGCCAGCACCGACAGCAGCACGAACCAGGCCACGTTGCCCTGGCCATACGGCACCACGATGGCCGCCGCCAGCAGCGGGCCGAAGGCCGAACCGGCATTGCCGCCGACCTGGAAGGTCGACTGGGCCAGGCCGAAGCGGCCTCCGGAGGCCATGCGCGCGATGCGCGAGGCTTCCGGGTGGAAGGTCGAGGAGCCGATGCCGATCAGGGCGGCGGCCAGCAGGAAGGCAGTGAAGCTGCCCGCCAGCGCCAGCAGCACGATGCCGACCAGGGTCGCCACGGCACCGGTGGGCAGCAGCCAGGGCTGGGGATGGCGGTCGGTATACATGCCGATCCAGGGTTGCAGCAGGGAGGCGGTGACCTGGAAGGTCAGCGTGATCAGCCCGACCTGGGTAAAGGTGAGCCCGTAGCCGGTCTTGAGCATGGGATAGATCGAGGGCAGCAGCGCCTGGATCATGTCATTGATCAGGTGCGCGCCGCCGCAGGCCAGGATGATGCTCATCACCAGCGGCTGGGCGGCGATGGCCGCAGGAGAATCGGTGGAGGCCGTCGCGCCGGAAGGCAGGGTGGCGTTGGAGTCGGTGGCACTGGTCATGGTGTCGGGGATGGCAAGCACGAGGAAGACCCGAAGCGTATCATTGGCACCTATTCATGCTGATGACACTTGTTGTCGATTAAATGCCATGCGTGCCCACCTGACTTCCGTCTGCCCCAGCGCCGAAGTGGATGCCTTCCAGCACCTGCCCAGCAGCGTGGTGGCCTTTGCCCGCGAGCTGTCGGCGCGCGACCTGCTGACGGCGCACTCGCACCGGCGTGGCCAGCTGCTCTATGCGGTGGATGGCGTGATGCAGGTGCGCACCCCGCAAGGCGTGTGGCTGGTACCGCCGCAGCGGGCCTTGTGGGTGCCGCCGCAGGTGGAGCACGAGATCCTGATGCTCACGCGCGTGAGCATGCGCACCCTCTACATCGATGAGCGGCAGGGCCAGGCGCTGGGCGCGCAATGCCGGCTGCTGGAAGTGTCGGTGCTGCTGCGCGAATTGATTCTGGCCTTGCTGGCCGAGCCGCGCGAGTATGCGCCGCTCAGCCGGGCCGGCCATGTGGCCGAACTGATCCTGTCGGAACTGGCCCGTGCGCCGGCCATTCCGGTGGCCATCCCGTGGCCGCGCGACCGCCGCCTGCAGGCCATCTGCGAAGCCATTCTGGACGATCCCGGGCGGCAGTTTTCGCTGGCCGACTGGGCCGGGATGGGCGGGGCCAGCGTGCGCACGGTGATCCGGCTGTTTCCGAAGGAAACGGGTTTGCAGTTTCGCCACTGGGTGCAGCAGGTGCACCTGAGCGAAGCGCTGGTGCGGCTGGCGCGCGGGGATGCCGTGGGGGTGGTGGCGCAGGCACTGGGCTATCGCAGCCAGAGCGCGTTTTCCAACATGTTCCGCAAGGCCTTGCGCAGCTCGCCCAATCACTACCTGCCGCGCCAGGACCGGCGGCGCATCACGCTGGCCTCACCCGCTCAGTAGTTGATGACCACTACCTTGGGCCCACGCCGGAGCGCAGGCGCGGAAGCCTGTGCGCGGTCTGCCCCTGCGGCGCGCTCGGGACGCTGCGGGTCACGCTCCAGGAAGTAGGGATCATCCTGCGGGGCGAGGGCCGTGATGGCCCCCATGATCTGCTGGGCGCGTTCATTGGCTGCGCCCTCGCCGACGGAACAGACCTGGAAGAAATCGGCGCTGCCCTCGGAAAAATCGACGCGGCACTTCTCCGCCACCACTACCGAGATATCAAGCGCACCGGCATTGGCGGCCAGGGCCCGCTCGGTGCGGGCTGCTTGCCAGGTCAGCATCAGCGCCAGCAGCGCGACGACGGCATGGGTCTTGTTCATGGGATTCTCCTGTTCCGCCCTAATGTAGCGCTTCGCCATGCACCTGCGCATCGGAGAAATCCTGAGCCACCACGTTCGCCGCAATCGTCTCAATCGCCCGAGACGCCGCGTCCCGCCTGGATGATGCCGGTTTGCAAGTGTAAAGATTGCCGATCTTTTACCGTAATCAAGTCATGAGAACTCCGAACCAGGAGAGTGGACATGGCAATGGAAACCGATCTGGCCATCACGGCGCGCGATGCGCTCACGCAACTGGCCCAGCAACAGCAGCCGCGCAATGAGGCCAACGCTGCGCCGCCGGGCGCGCCCGTGGCGACCGTCACCGCGCTGCCTGAAGAAGGCGTGACGCTGTCGTTGTCGGCCCAGGGCAAATTGATGGCGGCCCTGGCCACGGCGGTCGATAGCGTGACCACGGCGGCGGTCGATTCGACCGAGGCGGCCCAGGCCAGTCCCATGCAAGGCGTGGTGAAGACCCTCATCGATGCCGCGCGCCCGATCACGCGTGACACGCTCTTTGCCATCGAAGCACGGCTGGTGGCCGCGCGCCGCGGGGCCGATGCGATTGCGGCCGCCGATGCCGAGCTGCCACCGTCGAATGATCCGCAGCGGCTGCGCCAGGCACGCCAGGCCACCGAGTCCTTGTATGGACGCGCGGACAATCCGTTTACCTACATGTCGCGCGCCGAGCTGTCGGCCATCGTCTATGACGAGAGCGGCGCCTACACCACCAACGAGCGCTACGCAGCGGCCAACCAGCGCACTGCGCTGGATCAGAAGTACTGGGCACCGGTGTTCCAGCGTGCTCTGGAGAGCGGTGACTGGAAGCCGGTCATCACGGCGGCGCTGGTGTTCTATGCCAGCTTGTCTGCATTGGAGCAGACCGCTTATCCGGACAACTACGCGCAACTGCTGCAGCAGTATCTCGATCTCTACCAGTTGCAGTCGCCTTCCTCGCCGAATGCTTTACCGCCGCAACAACAAGCCGACCTGGCGCGCATGCTGGAAACCCTGGTGCTGCCGCTCGGTCCGCTGGCGCTGGCCGGCGGCGTGATTCGCGGACTGATGCTGCCCCGTCTCGGCCCCTCGCTGGCCGAACTGATCGCCGCCGCACCGCGCCTGGCCGATCTGGTCCAGATCGGCAACAGCGCCCATGCGGCGCAGGACAGCGCCTATCTGGTGCTGCTGCAACGCGTCTTCGGCGTCACGCGCCGCGAGGACGAGCCGTCCCCGGTGCGCCGTGCTGCGGCAGGAACCAATCCACGTGACTTCCTCGCCTATGGGGATCGCCGCCTGTTGGCCGAGGCCTACGCCTATGCGCAGTTGCATGCAATGGCGCTGGAAGACATCGATGCCCTGGCGCGCGACCTGGCGGCCTATCGCCGCTGGCGTGCCGCAGCGGCGGGCCTGGCGGCCGTGGGCCAGTCGGGAGACGCTGGCATGGAGGCGGTGGAGCAGGTCTTGTCGCATGCCGCGCGCATGAGCAGCGAAGAGGCCGTGATCGCGCGCCGCCTGCTGGCCAGCCGTGCGGCCAGCCAGACGCAACTCGATCATGGTTTCCTGGCCTGGTTGCTGGACCCTGCCGGCGGTGGCTGGCGCGATGGCGAACTGAGCGGCCATGCCAGCAATTTCAGCGCGCTGGAAAAATTGCTGGCCGGTCTGGCCGGGGTGGCCATCGGCGACAGCCTGGGCGAATCCGGCGAGCTGGAGGCGTCCTATCGCATGGTGCTCGAACGCATCGCCTTGCAGGATCAGGAGCCGCAGTGGCTGCGCCAGCCCGCGCAAGCCGCCGCCGACGGCACGCGTACGCTCACGCTGGCGGCGCAGATGGCGGCGCTGGCGCGCAGCGATGCTGCCGACAATGCCTTCATGAACAATGCCCTGATGCTGCTGCGCATGTATCGCATGTCATTGACCATGAGCCCGGCCGAACAGCGCACGCTGGCCGAGCTGGTCTACTCCGCCATGAAGAAGCGCCGCGTGCGCGCACGCCGTGGAAAACTCTTCGTGGCGTGGGCCGAGCGCAGTCCGTTGATGCCCTCGCTGCCGGGCTGAGACAGTCGCCTCATGCGTCGGGCCAGGCGCGCTGCAGGATGGCTTGCTGCGCCGCCAGGCTGGTGCCGCCGAGGGTACCGTAGACACGTCCGCCATCGCCGTCGGCGCGGCTGGCCAGGAAGGCATCGGCCGATCCGCCCGGGGCATGGTGCGCCATCAGCATGCCCTGCAGGGCCAGCACCAGTTGCTGCACCAGACGCCGGGCACAGGCTTCCCGTTCTTCCTCCGTTGCCGACAGCATCTGCTTGAGTGAGCGCACCCGCTGTGCCAGCGCAGGATGGGTGCTGGCCGCATCGTCGAGTGCCATCAGCAGTTGCGCGAAGCCTTCGGTCTCGCGGCTGATGGCACGCAGGACGTCCAGGCACATCACATTGCCCGAGCCTTCCCAGATCGAATTGACCGGCGCTTCGCGATAGAGCCGTGCCATCGGACCGGTTTCCACATAGCCGTTGCCGCCCCAGACTTCCATGCATTCACCGGTGAATTCCAGCGCACGCTTGCAGATCCAGAACTTGGCGGCGGGCGTGACGATGCGCTTCCACGCGCGTTGCAATGGATCATCGGGCGCATCGAAGGCATGGGCCACGCGCAGCATCAGCAGGGTGGCGGCCTCGCTCTCCAGCGCCAGGTCGGCCAGTACGGCGCGCATGATGGGCTGTTCGGCCAGCCGGCGGCCGAAGGCACTGCGGTGGCGCGCATGGTGGATGGCCTGCACCAGGGCCTGCCGCATCAGCGCGGCGCTGCCGATGATGCAATCCAGGCGCGTGTGGTTGGCCATCTCGATGATGGTCGGAATGCCGCGCCCATCCTCGCCGACCATGATGCCCATGGCTTCCTCGAATTCCACTTCGCTGCTGCTGTTGGAGCGATTGCCGAGCTTGTCCTTGAGGCGCTGTATCAAGATGGGATTGCGCGTGCCATCCGGCAGCCAGCGCGGCACGAAGAAACAGGAAAGGCCGTTCTCGGTGCGCGCCAGCATCAGGTGCGCATCGCACATCGGTGCCGAGAAGAACCACTTGTGACCGGAGAGCAGGTAAGCCTTGCCGCGCCCGTCTTCCAGGGGATCGGCCGGCATGGCGATGGAGGCATTGCTGCGCACGTCGGAACCACCCTGTTTCTCGGTCATGCCCATGCCGATCAGGATGGAGCGCTTCTGCGTGATCGGCAGGTCGCGCCCGTCGTGCTCGCGCGAGAAGAGGCGGCTGCGCAATTGTTCGAACAGCGCCGGTTCCTGCTGCAGCACCGGGATGGCGGCGAAGGTCATGGTGGTCGGGCAGAGCGAACCAGCTTCGATCTGCGCATGCAGGAAGTAGCCTGCGGCGCGCGCGGCGTGGGCACCATCGCCCGGCTGCATCCACGGCAGGGCATGCAGGCCGGCGCGGCGCAGCTGTTCCAGCAGCGTATGCCAGGCCGGGTGGAATTCCACCACGTCGATACGATGGCCGGTGCGGTCATGCGTGTGCAGCACCGGCGGCTGCGTGTTGGCCAGCGTGGCCAGTTCACGCATCTCGGCCCGGCCCAGCAGCTCGCCCTGGCTGGCCAGGGTACAGTCGTGCCAGTGCGCGCCTTCGCGCTGCACCGCTTCGCTCAGGGCGAGGTCACTGCGGTAGAGGTTGTAGTCGCACAGGTCGGGGACCTGATTGGTGATGTCATGGGTGTGCATGTCGTCTCCATGGTTGCGCAGCCGCTTGCCGATGAGTACGCCCTGTTGGAGTTGTGATGGGGACGTGTTCACTACCGTTCACTACAGTGTAGGGCATCGTCGATGGGCAGGCAGGGCAACATTCCTTTAAATGATTTGGCTATATCCTTATAAGCATCTTGTTAGGTCACGCCGCCGGCACATGCGGTGGAGTCATATTAGAATGCCCCTTTCGACCAAAGATCGCCCCGTGCCCGCGCACGGCTGCGCAAGGAAGCCAAGCAGATGTCTTATCCGACCATCGAATCCACCATCGGCAATACCCCGCTGATCCAGCTGCCGCGCATCGGCGGCGAAGAAGCCAAGCGCCGCAACAACCTCATCCTCGGCAAGCTCGAAGGCAACAATCCCGCCGGTTCGGTCAAGGACCGTGCTGCCTACTCGATGATCACCCGCGCCGAAGCGCGCGGCCAGATCAAGCCCGGCGATACCCTCATCGAAGCCACCAGCGGCAATACCGGCATCGCCCTGGCGATGGTGGCGGCCATGCGCGGCTACAAGATGGTGTTGCTGATGCCGGAAAATCTTTCCGAAGAACGTCGCCAGAGCATGG
The DNA here is from genome assembly GCF_002296545.1 of Herbaspirillum sp. UBA812. Classification (NCBI taxonomy): domain Bacteria; kingdom Pseudomonadati; phylum Pseudomonadota; class Betaproteobacteria; order Burkholderiales; family Oxalobacteraceae; genus Herbaspirillum; species Herbaspirillum sp. UBA812. Next base: position 7,403 of record NZ_DBIC01000112.1, read on the forward strand.
CCGCCTATGGCGCGAAGATCGTGCTGACCCCCAAGAGCGGCGGCATGGAATACGCCCGCGACCTGGCCGAACAGATGCAGAAGAACGGCGAAGGCCTGATCCTCGACCAGTTCGCCAATGCCGACAATCCGCTGGCGCACTATGAGACCACCGGACCGGAAATCTGGCGCGACACCAAGGGCAGCATCACCCACTTCGTCAGCGCCATGGGCACCACCGGCACCATCATGGGCGTGTCGCAGTACCTCAAGGAACAGAATGCCCAGGTGCAGATCGTGGGCGCGCAGCCGGAAGAGGGCTCGTCCATTCCCGGCATCCGCAAGTGGCCGGAAGCCTACCTGCCCAAGATCTTTGACCGCTCCCGCGTGGACCAGGTGGAATCCGTCAGCCAGGCCGATGCCGAAAACATGGCGCGCAAGCTGGCCGTGACGGAAGGCCTGTTCTGCGGCATCTCCGCAGCAGGGGCCTGTGAAGTTGCGGTGCGCCTGTCGCATCAGCTGGAGAATGCGACCATCGTCTTCATCGTGTGCGATCGTGGGGATCGTTATCTGTCCACTGGGGTGTTCCCGGCTTGAGACGGTGAAGGCAGTGCTTGGTCCGCAGCAGCGGACGCGCACGATGCACACAGCAGGATGCAATGAAAAACGGAGCCGATGGCTCCGTTTTTTTATATGGTCCGGCGCAAGGAAAACTTAGTTTTTTCCGTGCGGAAACTAAGTTTTCCTCAAGCTCTGCCTCAGCAACAGCACCGCGAGGGCAATGCTGCCGGACAGAAGCCGATTACTCCGGGGTGCCGCCAGTCGGTGCCGGTGCGCCGGGCGCTGCGCCTGGCTTCGGCTTGAACTGCTTGTCGCTGATGCGGAATTTTTCGCGGCGGTCGCCCATCAGTTCGCGCAGTTCGCGGATCGACAGTTCGCTCACCTCGTGCATGCGGATCAGCAGCGATGCGCCCACCGGCAGGCGACGGTGACGGATCTTGCTGATCACCGGCGGTGCCACTTCCAGCGCGCGCGACAGGGCGGCATCATTCTTCAGATGCAGCTTTTCGATCAGCGCATCGAGCAGATGGTTGGGATCGTAGTTGACGTGATCGGTGATCGAGTTGGATTCAGCAGTATCGTGGGTATTCATGATCGGGACGTTCCATTATGCAGATGTTTGTGGAAGGCATTGCGCCTATGCATTAATTGTTTGTAAAACTGCAAAACGCGACTGACGTTATCCGAGAAGGCGTTGCCTCTTTCTGCAAGATATCGAAAGCCCTATCAAAGAACGGCTTCAAAACAACACGGTTCAAGTTCTCTGTTCTCTGACCTAGTGCGCCTGAAGCAGCAGCACAACAATAATTCTATGTCTATATAGAAATAATTGCACATTTTTCATGCAGTCAGAAAATTCTATTCCACAATAGTTGCAGAAACTCATTTTCGAATTTGTAACAGATATTAACAGGATTTTTTGCGCAGTTGCTATTGTTGTTCTTTTGATACGACAAATGGAAGCATATTCCAGCCACTTAGCCCCAGATTGCGCAAGGTAGCCATGTTTTTCTCAAAGATGGCGGCCGCGTCGGGGTAGGCTGCCACCGCCCGGTCGATGCTGCTTTCTCGCAACAGATGGAGGATGGGAAAAGGCGAGCGATTGCTGTAGTTCTCGATATCGTCCGGTCCCGCGTCGGCAAACTGGTAATCCGGATGGAAGCTGGCGATCTGCAATTCCCCGTCCAGCTCCATTCTTTCCAGCAGGCGATCGGCCCAGTCCAGGAAATCGTTGTACTCGTGAAAATCGGCTAATGCGAGCGGCAGGATGAAGAGGGTGGTATCGACCTGCTCCGGGTCGGCTTTTGCCAGAAAGCTCAGTTCTTGTTCCAGCTCGACAGAAAGATCATTCCAATCCTGCTGCCGGCTGACGTGGTATCTGACCTGATTCTTCACATGCACGGACTTGGCAAATGGACAGAGATTCAGGCCGATCACGGCCTGCTCCAGCCAGGCGCGTGTCAGCGCCACGACAGCGTCGTCGCTCGGAGTTGTCGGGGAAGGGGCAAGGGAAGGTGAAGAAGTGCTCATACAGGCATTGTCGCACGGCCATGGCGGGGGCAGCCACGGTGAGAAGCCACCGGCTTGATCTGTCCCATCACAAACGCCCACAGCCGCGCCAGATCGGCTATGCTTGCCAACCTTTGACGGCAGCCCGCCACGCCGGGCCGCCTTTCCCTTGCACGAACAGATTCCCATGGCGCTCAAATCCACCATCTTCAAGGCCGACCTGCAGATTTCCGATATGGATCGGCACTATTACCAGCAGCACGCACTGACCATCGCCCGCCATCCCTCCGAGACCGACGAGCGCATGATGATCCGCGTGCTGGCCTTCGCCCTCAATGCCAGCGAGGCGCTGGCCTTCGGCAAGGGCTTGTCCGATACCGACGAGCCGGACCTGTGGCAGAAGGACCTGACCGGTGCCATCGAAGTGTGGGTGGAAGTCGGCCAGCCGGATGACCGCGCCATCCTCAAGGCCTGTGGCCGTGCTGACAAGGTGCTGGTCTACAGCTACAGCAGCACCTCGCACATCTGGTGGGGCCAGACCGGCAGCCGCGTCGACCGCGCCAAGAACCTCAAGGTCATCAATATTCCCGCCGAAGCCAGCCAGGCCCTGGCGGCGCTGGCCCAGCGCACCATGCAGCTGCAATGCACGATCCAGGATGGACAGATCTGGCTCGGTGCCAATGAGAACATGGTGTTGATCGAGCCGGAAACGGTGAAGGACTTTGCCTGATACCTTGCCTGATGCAACGGGTCAGCAAGTAGCACAGCAGTCTCGGCAGACAAAAAACGCGTCCGAAAACTTAGTTTTCCGGACGCGTTTTTTTAATCTGCAGCAAGCAAAAACTTAGTTTTTTTCCAGTGCCTGCGCGCGTCGTTCCAGATGCCCGAGCAGCCGCTGCCCTTCTTCGGAGTGGAACCAGTCGGCATGGCCGAGGAAGTAGGTGTCATAAGCCAGCGAGGCATTCTGCGGCGACTGCGTGACGCCGTGGAAATAATCCAGCTCGGCCAGTGCGAACTCGGCATGCACCAGCGGCAGCAATGCACCCAAGGCACGCATCTGGCGTGCCGTCAGAGGCAGCGTAGCGGCATAGCCATCGAGCATCGCATCCAGCAGGTCGAGGTGGACCAACTGCACGGCACGTTGCGGAATGGCCAGCCACTCAACGATGTTGCGCTCGATCGCCGTGGCCAGGTCGTGCAGGGCGCAGGTGCGGTCACACAAACCGAAATCGAGCACGGTCTGCACCTGCGCTTCAGGCGTGGCATCGCTCCACAGCAGGTTGGAGGCGTGCCAGTCATTGTGCGTCCACAGCGGGACAAATTCATCCAGATAGGGTTTGAGCGCGGCATGCCAGGGCAGCAGGTGCTGCGCCACTTCGCCGCGCCAGGGACGGTTTTCCAGATAGTCGGCAATGGCCGGGCGCTGCTCGATGTAATGCTGCAGCGGACGGACCGGATCTTCCTGCGAGAAGATGGTGAAGCTCGACACCAGCGGGCGCGCCGGGCGTGCCGGCGCATCGTAACCTGCCGAGGCCAGGTGCAGGCGGGCCAGCATCTGTCCCGCTGAGCGGGCATGGGTGCAACTGGTGAAGGGCGTCCACGACATCGCTTCCCGATACAGATCCACCCCCGGCGCCAGCGGGAAGACTTCATAGGTCCAGTACTCATCGGCCAGTGCCGTCGCGCCCTCACGGGTGGCCAGTGCGCTGCTGACCGGCAGCCCGCGCCCCTGCAGGTGGGCGACGAAGCGATGTTCCTCGGCGAGCGCCGCCACATCGCGCACGCGCGCATGATGGCGCTTGACGATGATGGGGCCGCTCTTGGTCTGCATCACGCAGGCCGCCGAGAACGGGCGCGGGCTGTGCCACTCCAGTCGCAGCGGCTGGCCCACGTCGGGATAGTGGCGCAGCACGCGCGCCACCTCGGCCGAGGTCAGCGCGGGCCAGTCGGAGCTGACCGGCTCCACGCCCATGCCGTGGCTGATGACGCGGGTGAGATGATGGGAAGCGGCGTCCATGGTGACTCAGCAGGGCGGCAGATCAGAAATCATATTGCAGCGACAGCCGCGCGGTACGCGGCGCGCCGAGGTGCACATAGCCATCGCCCAGGTACTGGCCGGCATCTTTCCAGTAACGCTTGTCGAAGACGTTGTCGAGGTTGGCGCGCAGGGTGGCAGTGTGGCCGCTGATGCGCAGCTTGTAGCGCAGGCCCGCATTGAACACATGCACCGCCGGCAGGCTCACGCTGCCGTCGCGGGTAGCGGCCTTGCTGGCGCTGTAGAGCCAGCTGCCCATCAGGTTCACGCCTTCCACGCCCGGCAGGGCATAGTCGGCATGGACGCTGCTGCGCAGGCGCGGCACGTTGACCACTTGCTGGCCATCGTAGGCGGCGGTGCCGGTATCGCTGGCGCGCGCGCGGGTGGCCGTCACGCTGGCGCTGACGGCCAGGCGCGGGGTGAGCTTGCCGCTGGCACCGAGTTCGAGGCCGGTGTTGGTTTGCTGGCCTTGCTGGACATAGGTGAAGCCACTGCTGCTGTTGTCCGGCTGCTGATACTCGTAGGCCTTGCGAATGCGGAATACCGCAGCGGTCAGCGCCAGGTCCGGCGAGACGTCATATTTCACGCCGGCTTCCAGTTGACGTGCCACGGAGGGCGGCAGCGTGGTCGGGAAGTTGCTGACCCAGAAGGGCGCAGACGTGCCCAGCGTCAGCGTCTCTGCATAGCTGCCGTAGAGCGAGACGTTTTGCATCGGCTTGAAGATCAGCGCCAGTTGCGGCAGGAACAGGTTGCGCGAAGTCGCACGGGTGACGCTGCCGTCCGAAGCGAAGGCCTGCTCGTTGAGCCACACCTGTCGGCCACCGGCAATGGCTTGCCAGCGCTCGGAGAATTGCAGGCGGTCGCTGAAGAACAGGGCTTTCTGGCGGCTGTCCAGATTGCGATACGCCGCGCCGGGGACATCGGTGGCCGGTGCCAGTGCAGGCGTTCCGTTGTAAATGTTGCCACTGCCGACCAGCACGCTGATGCCATCCGATTTATCCACCACCCGGCGCGACATGGCCACGCCCATGGTCAGCTCATGCTTGAGCCAGCCGGTCGCGAACTTGCCGATCATGACGGCTTGCGCTTCATCATTGCGGCGTTCGTCATTGGGCACGCGATAGTCATACACATCGAAGTCGCCATTGGCCGCAAAGGTCGAAGACGCCCCGCCACCGCTGCCATAAGGGAAGGCCAGGTAGTCATCGATGACCGCCCGGCTGCGGCCCGCCTGCACGTAACCATGCCAGTTGGCATTGAAATCGGTATCCACCCGCAGGCGATAGTTCAGCGAGCTGTCACGCACCGGCTGCGCCCACGATTGCGGCGTCAGCATGGTCCTGGGCGAGACGCCCGAGGGCAGCGTGGTGCCGCCCAGCAGCTGGTAACCGGCCACCGAGTGCTGGGCCTTCTGCTGGTATTCGGCATCGAACTGCACCAGCGTCTTCGACGACAGCGCCCAAGTCGCCGAGACCGAAGCGAAGTCACGCCAGCCATCGCCATTGTTGACGTAGGAGTGGATGTCTTCATGCGCGGCATTGATGCGCAGGCCGAACTGTTTCTGTTCACCGAAGAGCGTGCCCAGGTCGGTGGCCAGGTAGCGCGATCCATAGGAGTCGGTCCCCAGCGTGATCGAACGCACATCGGCCGGACGCTTGGTCACGTAGTTGACGATGCCGCCCGCGCTGCTCACACCGGCCTGCAGGCCGGCCACCCCCTTGAGGAATTCGACGCGCTCCTTGTTTTCCAGCGCGATGGTCTGCTCGCCGGCCACGGTGAGGCCATCGATGCGATAGGCGCTGGCCGGGTCCAGCGTGATGCCGCGGATGCTGAAGTTCTCGTAGTAACCGACCGGTGCATAGTTCTCGTTGATGGAGGCATCATTCTTGACCACATCCGAGAGCAGGCGCGATTGCTGGTCCTGCATCTGCGCGGCAGTGACCACCGCCACCGAGGCCGGCGTATCGATCAGTGGCGCATCGTCGAAACCGGCCACGCCCGCCGAGCGCACGCGGCCGGCGTCGCGGCCGGTACCGCTGGCGGTGACGTTGACCGTGGGCAGGGACTCGCCCTTGTCGTCGGCGGCGTCAGCCGCACGGGCGATGGCCGGCAGGCCGAGCGAGGTGCCGGCCAGCGTCAGCATGAGCGTGGAGGCCAGGGGTGCAATGCGTTTCATCGTGGTTCTATCGTGGAAAGAAAGGAGCAGGAGCACGCAGTGCGCGCTCCCTCATCAACAGTGCCATCAAGGGTGAATCCGGGTGGGCGAGACGGACGGTCAGCGGTTGCGTGCCGCCGCGACCGCACGGCCAAGATCGGCCACCGACATCGCATAGAAGTAGCTGCGATTGTACTGCGTGATGGCGTAGAAGTTGTTGGTGGCCACCCAGTACTCGGTCGGGCCGGTGCCGTTCTGCAGGTCGACCAGGCCATAGCGCAAGCCGGCCGGCAGGGAGGACGTGGAGATGCCGGCCGCTTGCAGTTCCTCGACGGTGTACTTGGCTTCCAGGCCCTGGTTGAGCATGGCTTCCCACTGGCGGTTGTCATTCGAGACCGTGACCGGGAAGGCCACCGGTTCGCCGCGCTGCCAGCCGTGCACGGCCAGGTAGTGGGCCACGCTGCCGATGGCGTCCACCGGTGAATTGCGCAGGTCGATCTTGCCATCGCCATCGAAGTCCACCGCGTATTCGCGGATGCTGCCCGGCATGAACTGCGGCCAGCCGATGGCTCCGGCATAGGAGCCACGCAAGGACATCGGATCGATGCCGGCCTCGCGCGCCAGCAGCAGGGTGTTTTCCAGTTCGCCCCGGAAGAAGGCCATGCGCGCGTCACGGTTGGGGGTGTTGGGGTAGTCGAAGGCCAGCGTGGTCAGTACATCCATTACGCGGAAGTTGCCGGTGTTGCGGCCGTAGACGGTTTCCACGCCGATGATGCCGACGATGATTTCCATGGGCACGCCGTATTGCGCCTCGGCGCGGGCCAGCGCGACGCCATAAGTGTTCCAGAAATCGACCCCCGCATTGATGCGCACCGGTTCCACGAAGCGCGCGCGGTAGGCCGCCCAGTTCTTGGGCTTGGTGCTGGGCGCCGGCTTGATGAGCTGGATGGCGCTGTCCACGTAGCGGGTCCGGGCGAAGAGGGCGTTGAGATCGCTGCGCTGGAACTGGTTGCGTTCGGCCATCTCATCCATGAAGCGGGCGACGTCCTTCCACTCGTTGAAATTGACGAACTCGCCCTGGTCGTCAGCGGCCACTTTCTTCTTGGCCTGCGGCTTGGCTTTCTTCTCTGCTGCCTTCTTGTCTTTGTTGTCCACCGCCTTTTTCGGGGTTTTCTTTTCCACAGGCTTGCCGTCCTGCGCCTGCACGGTCATCGGCAAGGCACACAGTGTGGAGATCAGCAGGGTGGAGGCGAGGGCGGTCAGGCGAGGCAGGGAGATGGGCATGAGCAGGATGAGCAGCAGGGGAGGCCAGACAAGCGGGCAAGTATACCGCATCGGCCGCCGCGCCCTGCGCTGGTGCATGATGCCGACGCGGCTTTGACCACGATAGGCGACAGCCAATGTACACTAGTCCGAGGAGACAACCCGGCCAGCCTGGTGTTTGCCGGGTGGCAATATCATCGCAACAAGATCGCAACGAGATTGCAACAAGAGCAAGAATGACTACCGCCATCTATACGCACGCCGATTGCCAGCGCCATGAAATGGGTGACTGGCACCCTGAGACGCCCGCTCGTCTCGAGGCGATCGAAGACCAGCTGATCCTGAGCCGCATCGATCAGTTCCTCGACCGCCGCGAAGCCCCGCTGGCCGATCCGGCCGAACTGGAGCGCGTGCATACTGCCGCCGCCGTCGATTACGTGCGCGAGCACAGCCATGCCCTGAGCCTGTCGGGGCAGTCGTATCACTCCGTCGATGGCGACACCCTGCTCAACAAGCACAGCTGGAAAGCCGCCCTGCGCGCGGCCGGCGCGGCGGTGGCCGCGACCGATGCGGTGCTGGCCGGCGAACTGGACAATGCCTTCTGCGCGGTGCGTCCGCCGGGCCATCACGCCACACCCGGCCAGGCCATGGGCTTCTGCCTGTTCAACAACGTGGCGGTGGCGGCGCGCCATGCCATCGATGTGCACGGGCTGGAACGCGTGGCGGTGATCGATTTCGACGTGCATCACGGCAATGGCACCGAAGACATCTTTGCCCATGATCCGCGGGTGCTGATGGTGAGTTTTTTCCAGCATCCCTTCTATCCCTTCTCGGGCGACGGGCCGACTGAATCGCACATCGTCAACGTGCCGGTGCCGGCCTATTCCGATGGCAGTGCGGTGCGCCAGCTGGTGACCGAGAAATGGCTGCCGGCGCTGCATGCGCACCAGCCGCAGATGATCTTCATCTCGGCCGGTTTCGATGCCCACCGCGAGGATGACATGGGCCAGATGGGCCTGGTGGAAGCCGATTACGCCTGGATGACGCGGCAGATCATGAAGATCGCCGACCAGTACGCCAAGGGCCGCATCGTCAGTTGCCTGGAGGGTGGCTACAACCTCTCTGCGCTGGGGCGCAGTGTGGTGGCTCACTTGAAGGTGCTGGCCGACCTGGAATGAAAGTTAGATTTTCCACAGGCGTTTTTAAGAAATGGCGCGATAAAAACTAAGGTTTTTATCGCGCCTTGTTTTTATGCACAGGGCACAGGGCGCAGTCTGGCCGCCGCTCGCCGCATGCTTCCTCAAACCTCGGCAGGCGCATTTGCCTCATGGGCCTCATGGGCCTCATGGGTCTCATAGGCTTCATAGGCCGCAATGATCGCATCGGCCACCGCCCGCACTCGGGCCGTGCGATTCAGGTCGCTGTGCAGTACCAGCCACATGTCGTAAGGCACGGCCCGCTGGGGCCAGATGCGCACCAGGCCGCTGGCCTTGTCGCCCACATGCGTGGGCAGTTCGCCGATGCCGAAACCCGCCTGCAGGCTGTCGTACATGACCAGCCCGGTACTCACTTCCATGGCCACGTTGGCGTGGGCGATGGATTCGCCGCAGATCTGCTCGGACTTGCTGGGCGAGACGCTGCGCGGATAGATCACCACGTCATGTCCCTTCAGGCCGGTGCCGGGATCGGGCAGGCCGCGCTTTTTCACATAGGCTTTTGAGGCATACATGCCCTTATGCAGCCGCTTCAGATGGCGCGCGATCAGGTCCGGCGCATCCGGGCGCACGGTGCGCACGGCGATGTCGGCCTCGCGCTTGGTCAGGTTGGTGATCTGGGTGGAGGTCGAGAGCACCACGCGGATTTTCGGATGTTCCTGGCGCAGCCGGTGCAAGGCCGGTAACAGAAAATGGCGTGCCGTGATGTCGGTGGCCGCCAGCCGTACCACGCCGCACAGGCGTTCATCCATGCCCTGCATCTGGCGTTGCAGCTGTTCCGCGCCTTGCTCCATCTGCGTAGCTGCAGCAGCCGCCATCTCGCCCGCCGGGGTGGGCACATAGCCGCTGGGCGTGCGCAGGAACAGGCGCGCACCCAGCGAGCTTTCCAGTGCGGCCAGGCGGCGGCCTGCGGTGGCCTGGTCGATCTCCAGATGTTCGGCGGCCCCGCGCAAGGTGCCCACGCGATAGATGGCCAGGAAGATGCGGGCGTTGTCCCAATCCATGATGTGCCTTTGCTGCAAGAAAGGAGTCAGAGAGCTCGTGATGCAAATTTGCATCAGCGCGCTGATTTTATACCTCTTTATTGCATCACTGCCCAAGCCTAGAATCTGCCCCATTCAACCCGCCCCGGTCTTCTCCGGTCGCGGGATTGCGGTTCTCCCTCGCACCCTGCGTGCAGAAAGTCCTGTTGCCATGTCTTCCACACAATGCCCTCGTGCGCCAGCCTCGGTGCTGACCCCTCCCCTGGCCGATGCCGCCCCGCATGCCGGCATGCTGCCGCTGGTGGCCCTGGCCATCGGTTTCGTCATGGCCATGCTGGATGTGACGGTGGTCAACGTCGGGCTGTCCAATATTTCCACCAACCTGGATGCACCCTTGTCGATGCTGGTGTGGATCGTCGACGGCTATACGCTGACCTTCGCCGCCATGCTGCTGGTAGGCGGCGCGCTCGCCGACCGCTTCGGTGCGCGGCGCCTTTATCTGACCGGGCTGTTCCTGTTCGTAGTGGCCTCGCTGCTGTGCGGGGCTGCACCCAATGGGCCCTTCCTGATCGCGGCACGCCTGCTGCAGGGTTTGGGCGCGGCCTTCTTCATGCCCAGTTCGCTGAGCCTGCTCACGCACGTGTATGAGGATGACCGCGTGCGTGCCCGCATGCTGGGCGTCTGGTCGGCCACCGTCGGCCTGGCCGCTGCTGCCGGACCGCTGCTGGGCGGGGTGCTGATCCACTGGCTGGGCTGGCGCAGCGTGTTCCTCATCAACGTCCCGGTGGGCCTGTTGGGTTTGCTGATGGCGCGCAAGCTCATTCCCCAGGTTGCCGGACACGCCCGTGCGCTGCATCTGTTCAGCCACCTGGCCGGGGTGGTGATGCTGGCCGGGATTTCCTTCGTGCTGATCCAGGGGCCGGTGTATGGCTGGGCTTCTCCGCGCATCCTGGCGGCGCTGGCAGTGGCGGTGCTGGCCGCCGTGGCGCTGGTGCGCCATGAACTGCGCGGCATTGCGCCGCTGCTGCCCAAGGCGCTGTTTGCCACGCCGCAGTTTGCGGCGGCCAATGGCATTGGCTTCCTCATCAACTTCGGTGTCTATGGCAACCTGTTCTACCTGGCGCTGTTCCTGCAGCAGGGACGCGGCGCGGATGCCCTGCAGACCGGGCTGCAACTGGTACCGATGATGGCCGTGGTCTTCTTCGGCAACCTGATGTCGGGCCGCATGGCCGCGCACTGGGGGCCGCGCGTGCCGCTGCTGCTGGGCCTGTCGGTGGGGACCGTCTTTACCGCGGTGGCCATGAGTTTCCGTCCCGAGACGCCGTACTGGCTGCTGGCCCTGGTGTGCGCGGCGGCCAACCTGGGCATCAGTACCGCCATTCCTTCCATGACCACGGTGGTCATGCAGGTGGCCGGCAAGGCCCACGCCAACAGTGCGGCGGCCGCGCTCAATGCCAATCGCCAGATCGGTGCCCTGGTCGGCGTGGCCCTGATGGGCGCGATCCTGCACAGCGTGGCGGGCTGGAGCGTGCGCAATCCGCTGGCGTTCGGCGTGATGGCGCTGGCTTATGGCGTCGCCCTGTGGCTGGTGTGGCGCTTCGTGGGTGTTGTCAAGGAGCAATGGGTGACGCGCCGCGCGTGAGCGCGGGTGTTGTTCCCCGTCCAACGGCCTGCCCCGACTTGTGCGCGGCAGGCCGTTTTCTTGGGGATTTGTTAGGGATTGGCGGGGCAGGGCCGTAAAATAGCGCCTTCAACGAAATACGCATCAGAAAGAAGCTCCGCATGTCCATCCAATGGTTCCCCGGTCACATGAACTCCGCCCGCCGCAAGGCCGCGGAGAGCATGGAAAAAGTCGATATGGTCATCGAAGTGGTCGATGCCCGCCTGCCGCAGGCCAGCTGCAATCCCATGATCGAGCAGCTGCGCAATGCCCGCCAGCGTCCTTGCCTGAAGATCCTGAACAAGACCGACATGGCCGATCCGGTGGCCACCCAAGCCTGGATCGACTACTACAACAGCCAGAAGGGCGTCACCGCCGTGGCCCTGTCCTGCAAGAAGCCGTCCGATGTGGCGCGCGTGCCCAAGCTGGCCATCCAGGTGGCACCGCATCGCGGCACTGCCTTGAAGCCGCTGCGCATGATGATCATGGGCATCCCCAACGTCGGCAAGTCGACCCTGATGAATGCGCTGCTGAAAAAG
>NZ_DBIC01000082.1:0-15680 GCF_002296545.1 Herbaspirillum sp. UBA812
GAGACCGTGCCCAAGGAAAGCTATCGCACCCCGCTGAAGCAGGAAAACATCGACTTCATCAAGCGCGCCATGGTAGGCGTGGTCAAGGAAGGTACGGGCGCAGCCGCCTTCCGGGGCGCGCCCTACGAGTCGGGCGGCAAGACCGGTACGGCGCAGGTGGTCAACATCGCCAAGAACCAGAAGTATGATTCCAAGAAGCTTTCGCGCATCTACCACGACAACGGCCTCTACATCGGCTTTGCGCCGGCCGACGCGCCGCGCATCGCCATTGCGGCCGTCGTTGAGAACGGTGGCTGGGGTGCCGGCGTGGCTGCCCCGCTGGTGCGCAAGGCCATGGATTACTTCATGCTGGGCAAGCGCCCCAATGAGCCGATCAAGTCGGTCGCGCCCGAGGCGGTGAGCCCGGATACCCCGGTCGAAGGTTCCACCTCCGAAGACGCCGGCAGCAGCAATACGCCGACCGTCCAGCCGGATGTGCAGGAATGAGGCCTGACATCGCAACAAGCAGTACGCACGAGGAGCCGGCATGAGCCTGCAACGTCCGCCCCTGTGGCAAATCATCAAGCCGCACCTGACGGTGTTCGACGGCGCGCTGTCGCTGATCGTGTTCCTGATCCTGTCGGTGGGCATCGTCACCCTCTATTCGGCTGGTATGAACTTCCCCGGCCGGGTGGAAGACCAGCTGCGCAACATCCTGGTGGCCTTCATCGTCATGTGGGTAGCCGCCAACGTCTCGCCCCAGCTGCTGCTGCGGCTGGCCGTGCCGGTCTATACGGTGGGGGTGACGCTGCTCATCGCGGTGGCGCTGTTCGGCATCATCAAGAAGGGCTCGCGCCGCTGGCTCAACATCGGCATGGTGGTGCAGCCTTCCGAGATCATGAAGATCGCCATGCCGCTCATGCTGGCCTGGTACTTCCAGAAGCGCGAAGGCATGCTGCGCTGGGATGCCTTCCTGGTGGCGGCGATCCTGCTCCTGATCCCGGGCTTTCTGATCATCCGCCAGCCCGACCTGGGCACCGGTCTGCTGGTGCTGGCCGCCGGCTTCTACGTCATCTTCTTTGCCGGCCTGCCCTGGAAGATCCTGCTGGGACTCTTCGTGGCAGGCGCGGCCAGCCTGCCGGTGGTGTGGTCCTTCATGCACGATTACCAGCGCCAGCGCGTCATGATGCTCATCGACCCGACCTCCGATCCGCTGGGCAAGGGCTTCCACATCATCCAGTCCACCATTGCCATCGGCTCCGGGGGCGTCACGGGCAAAGGCTGGCTCATGGGCACCCAGACGCACCTGGAATTCATCCCCGAACGCACCACCGACTTCATTTTCTCGGTCTATTCGGAGGAGTTCGGACTGATCGGCAACTGCGTGCTGCTGGTGCTGTACCTGCTCCTGATCGGGCGCGGCCTGATGATCACGGCCAATGCGCCTACGCTCTTCACGCGCCTCCTGGGCGGGGCGATCACGATGATCTTCTTCACCTATGCCTTCGTGAACATGGGCATGGTCAGCGGCATCCTGCCGGTGGTGGGCGTCCCGCTTCCCTTCATGAGCTATGGCGGCACCGCGCTGGTCACGCTGGGCTTGGGCGCAGGCATCCTGATGAGCATCCAGCGCCATCGCAAACTGGTTCAAAGCTGATCCAAACGCGTACTTTTCTTCTTGCATTAATGGCAAGTTTGCGAGGATTCGTGAACTTGCTGTACTGACGAGTTGTCAGCCTCGGTGCATTGCAGTCTGGTATCGTTGCGAACATTCCGGCCGGGACCCGCAAGCACCAGGCCCCGCGCATCGACTGTTGACCAAGGACAGCCCATGGAAACACCCACTCTAGACCATCACCACCCGCGCGCCTCCCTGGGCCGCGCCCTGCGCTGGGGCACGCTGCTGCTGCCCTTGCTGCTGGCCGCTTGCGGCACCACCCAGCAGGCCCCGCGCCAGACCGCCCAGGCACCGGCCACCCCCACCAAGTCCGCCGGTACCCGGCCCTCCAACGTCCCGGCGCTGCCGGCGGCGGGGTCGGGGCGCGGCGGCTACTACAAGGATGACGGCCCCGGCGATCACATCCCCGATGGCCTCTTGGACGTGGCCGATGCCGAACCCCAGGTGGAACCGGTCTCCAAGGCCGCCAGCCGGCCTTATGCGGTGTTCGGCAAGACCTACGTGCCGATCACGGACAACAACCAGCCCTTCATCCAGCGCGGCGTGGGCAGCTGGTATGGCAAGAAATTCCATGGCCAGAAGACCTCTTCGGGTGAACTCTACGACATGTACAAGATGACGGCCGCGCATCCCACGCTGCCCATCCCGTCCTACGCCCGGGTGACCAACCTGAAGACCGGCAAGCAGGTCATCGTGCGCATCAATGACCGCGGGCCCTTCCACTCCAGCCGCATCATCGACCTCTCCTACACGGCCGCGCTCAAGCTCGGCTACCTCGGCACCGGCAGCAGCGAGCTGGAAGTCGAGCGCATCCTGCCGGAAGAAGCCCAGCGCATGGCCGATGCACGCCGCAATGGCGGCGGCACCACGCTGGCGGCGGCCGATCCGATCAACCGGGCTGCCGATACCGGGGCCGGTGGGCAGGGTGTCTCCACCGGACCGGTGGAAATCAATACGGTCAGCGCGCAAAGCCTGCCACCGCAGCCGACCGTGGCGGCGGTACAGCCCATCAACGCCAGCACCAGCAGCGCCGCCGGTGGCGCGGGCATGGCCGGGGGCGGTGGCATCATCAATGCCGTGGCCAGCGGCTCGGCCCCTTCGCCGGCCATGCCGCAGGCGGTGCCGCTGACGGCCGGCTATTACCTGCAGTTCGGTGCCTACTCGCAGGAAGCCAATGCCCTGGTGGCGCGCGACAAGCTGCTGCCCAGCCTCTCCGGCATCGTCGACAGCATGCAGGCGGTGCAGGTCAACGGTCTCTATCGCCTCTATGCCGGCCCCTACCCGACCCGTCCGGCAGCGCAGAACGCGGCCATGCTGGTGCGCCAGCGCAGTGCTGGCACGCCGTTCATCGTGGAGCGTTGAGCCGCGTTCGGTTTTTGGGAATTTTCTTCATCCGCCCTGCAGAGGCATTTCAACGCAGGGCGGCGTGGTGGGCGATGCAGGGGTGCCCCGCAAAAAACTTCATTTGATCGCCCGAACGGGCTGAACCGGGGGCCTGTGCGGCTTCAGGCGTCCTCGTCCTCTTGCGCGTCTTGGCGGATCTGCAGGGCGCGTTCATACAAGGCATTCTTTTTCTGGCCGGTGATCTGCGCGGCCAATGCCGCCGCCTGCTTGACCGGCAACTCTTCCAGCAGGATGCGCAAGACGCGCTCGCCCTCGGCATCTTCCCCCTCGACCGGCTGCGCCCCTTCCAGCAAGACCACGAATTCCCCGCGCTGGCGGTTGGCATCCTGCTCCAGCCAGGCCACGGCCTCGCCCAGCGGGCAGCGGTGGATGTGCTCGAAGAGTTTGGTCAGCTCGCGCGCCAGCACCACCTGGCGGGTGGGGCCGAAGACCTGCAGCATGGACTGCACGGTCTCGACGATGCGGTGCGGGGCTTCATAGAACACCAGCGCGGCCTGCAGCGCCACCAGTTCCTGCAAGGCGGTCTCACGCTGGCGGGTCTTGGCTGGCAGGAAGCCGACGAAGTGGAAGCGGGCATCGGTCAGGCCCGAAGCCGACAAGGCCGTCACCGCCGCCGAGGCACCGGGCAAGGCGATGACCTGGAACCCTGCGGCGCGCACGGCGTCCACTACACGGGCGCCGGGGTCGGAGATGGCCGGGGTACCGGCGTCCGAGACCAGGGCCACGCGCTGGCCGGCCTGCAGGCGTTCGATGATCTTGGCGGCGGCTTCGCGCTCATTGTGTTCGTGGGTTGCCAGCAACTGCTTGGAAAGGCCATAACGCTGCAGCAACTGGCTGGTATTGCGGGTATCCTCGCAGGCCACCGCGTCAGCAATGGCCAGCACATGCAGGCCGCGCAGGGTGATGTCGCAGACGTTTCCGATGGGCGTGGCCAGCACATATAATGCCGACACCGGATAGCTTTGCTGGGCGGCATCCTGCAGGATGGAGGCGGCGACGCTGGAATTCTGATTCATTGGAGGGGGCGGGATGTTCACAAGTTGGAAGAAAATGACCGCGCAAGCGGCCCTGCTGGCAGGCATGCTGGCACCATGGATGATGCCGGCTGGCGCCGCAGCAGCCGACAGTGTACCTCTGCTGGCCCAGGCTGCCACGCCTGGCACGGTCGACCCCGCCCCGCTGGCCCTGCCGCCGGGCACCTCCCCCGAGATGGAATCGGCTGCCATCGGCGCACCCGCTGTGCCGCCACCCGCAACCCCGACACCCGTGCGCGTGGCCCTGCTGCTGCCCTCGCGCAGCGGTGCCTTCGGCGCGGCTTCCGATGCCGTGCGCACGGGCTTCCTGACGGCCTATTCGCGCCAGAAGGAAAATATCCAGCTGGCCATCGTCGAGACCGGCGACTCCGCGCCTGACATGCAGCGCGCCTATGACGACGCGTCCGCCAAGTTCGACATCGTGGTCGGCCCGCTCTCGCGCAGCGCCGTCACCGCCGTGGCGCAGAGTGGCCGCGTGAGCAAACCCACGGTGGCGCTGGCGCAGCCCGACATGAATGGCGAAACCGAATTGCAGTTGCCGCCGCAGATGCTGGCCGTGGGCCTGTCCATCGACGAGGAAGCGCGCCAGGTCGCCAACTGGGTCGAGAAGGAAAAGGCCCCCGGCAAGATTTTCGCCATCTCCACCGGCACTGCCTGGCAGAAGCGCGCCGCCCGCTCTTTCCAGCTGCGCGCGCGCCA
Organism: Herbaspirillum sp. UBA812; assembly: GCF_002296545.1. NCBI lineage: Bacteria > Pseudomonadati > Pseudomonadota > Betaproteobacteria > Burkholderiales > Oxalobacteraceae > Herbaspirillum > Herbaspirillum sp. UBA812. The sequence continues at coordinate 4,795 of NZ_DBIC01000082.1, forward strand.
GCTTGGCCTGCAGGTGGAAACGCTGGAACTGAGCACGCCCTCCAACGCCCTCTCCGCCCCCGGCCTGGCGCAACTGGCCAAGCGTGTGGAGCAGGAAAAGCCGGCCCTGATCTTCGTCGCCCTGGATGCGGCGCAGACCGTGCAACTGCGCAGCGCCGTGGGCAACGACCTGCCGCTGTACGGCACTTCGCAGATCAATCCCTACACCCTCAAGCGCGACAACCCCAACGACAAGCTGCCGGAGCTCGATGGCGTGCGCCTCATCGACATCCCCTGGCAGTTGCAGCCGGACAACATGGCCGTGGCCCGCTACCCGCGCCCGGCCGTCAATGACAACGAGCGCCCCAATCCCGACCTGGCACGCCTGTACGCCCTGGGCATCGATGCCTACCGGGTGGCCTACGGCATCGCCCAGAAGCAATCCGGCTTCGACATCGACGGCGTCACCGGCCGGCTGAACGTGAACATGGTCAGCGGCGGCACCACCTTCTTCCAGCGCCAGGAAACCCAGGCCGTCTACCAGGATGGCTGGCCGGTGCCGATGGCCGACCAGTACTGAGGCCATCGTGGCGCCAGGCAGCCTGCTGCGGCGCACGGCGCGCCAGCGTACCGGGGACGATGGCGAGGACCGGGCGCTGGCCTACCTGCAGGCGCAGGGCCTGCAGCTGGAGCAGCGCAATTTCCGCTGCAAGGGCGGCGAGATCGACCTGATCCTGCGTGAGGGCAGCACCATCGTCTTCGTGGAAGTGCGCGCCCGCGCCAGTAGCGCCTATGGCGGTGCGGCCGCCAGCGTCACGCCGGCCAAGCAGCGGCGCCTGCTGGTGGCCGCCCAGGTCTGGCTGCAAGGACAAGCGCGCCTGCCGGCCTGCCGCTTCGACGTGGTGACGGTGGAAGGCGGCCGGTTGCAGTGGCTGCGCAACGCCATCGAGGCCTGAGCAGCGGCTGTTTTGGCGCGACAACGGGCCGCTGGCGTATCATGTGCGACCGGATTCCGGAAACTTCTCTTTACGAATTGCCCGGACTTGGCCGCGTTCAAGTCCTCTATAATCGCAGGCACTATGACAAATCCCCGCATCCTCGCCCATTTCCAGGAAAGCGCCGACCTGAAGATGAAGGCCGCCAGTGTTCTGGCCCAACCGATCGAACAGGCGATTGAACTAATGTTCACTGCACTGTCGAATGGCAACAAGATTCTTGCCTGTGGCAATGGCGGATCGGCTGCCGACAGCCAGCACTTCGCCGCCGAACTGGTGGGCCGCTTCGAACGTGAGCGCCTGCCGCTGCCGGCCCTGGCGCTGACCACCGATACGTCCATCCTCACCGCCGTCGGCAACGACTACAGCTACCAGGAAATCTTCTCGAAGCAAGTCCAGGCCTTCGGCCAGGCCGGCGACATCCTGCTGGCCTTCTCGACCTCGGGCAATTCGGGCAACATCCTGGCCGCCATCGAAGTGGCGCACGAACGCGACATGCGCGTGGTGGCCCTGACCGGCAAGGGTGGCGGCAAGATCGGCAAGATCCTGACCGACGCCGATGTGCATATCTGTGTGCCGCATGAACGCACTGCGCGCATCCAGGAAGTGCATCTGGTGTCGCTGCACTGCATTTGCGACGGTATCGACGTCGCGCTTTTTGGAGATGATGCGAATGAATGATGCACGATCCTTGTTGACCCGCCTGCGCCGTCCGTTGGCGGCCGTGGCCCTTGGCGGCATGGTGGCCCTGAGCCTGCAGGGTTGTTTTGCGGTGTTTGCCGGCGGTGCGCTGGCCACCACCTTCGCCGCCACCGACCGCCGCACCCTGGGGGCGCAGACGGAAGACAAGTCCATCGTGGTCAAGGGCGAAGCCCGCATTCCCGAAGTGGTGGCCTCCGGCTCCCACGTCAACGTGACGGCCTTCAACCGCAAGGTGCTGCTCTCGGGCGAAGTGCCGGACGAAGCCTCCAAGGCCGCCGCCGAGCGTGAAACCAAGGCCATCCAGAACGTCGACACGGTGTACAACGAACTGGAAGTGGGCCCGTCCTCCAGCTTCGGTTCGCGCTCCAGCGATGCGCTCATCACCAGCAAGGTCCTGGCCAGCCTGGTGGACGACAAGACGCTGTACTCCAGCGCCTTCAAGATCACCACCGAGCGCGGCATCGTCTACATGCTGGGCCGCGTGACCCAGCGTGAAGGCCAGCGTGCGGCGCAGATCGCCAGCGGCGTCTCCGGTGTGAACAAGGTCGTGACCCTGTTCGAATACATCACCGAGGACGAACTGAAGGACTACCAGCGCAAGCCGGCCAGCGAGAACAAGTCCACCAGCTGATGGCAGCTGCGTAGCTGATGCAGGTCAAACCGCCGGCGAGTCCGGCGGTTTTCACATAGAGCGGCCGCCCGCAGGATTCTGCGGCGAGGTCTATAATGCTTCAGTTCAACGAGGCTGCCGTATGCAGTAGCGGGCCTCTTCCCGCAGTCCGGATCCGGAGTTTCCCATGCAAGCACAGGCCAACGCGCCCAAGAGCGGTCTCATGATCAAGCTGGCAGCCATCCTCGTGGTGGCTGCAGTCGCCGCCCTCGCCTATTTCAAGGTCAATGCCGGCAATGCCGCGCCCGACGTCACCTTCACCAAGCTCGATGGCCAGCAAGTTGCGCTGAAAGACCTGCGCGGCAAGGTGGTCATGGTCAATTTCTGGGCCACCAGCTGCACCACCTGCGTGGGCGAGATGCCGCAGATGATAGACACCTACAACAAGTTCAAGGACCGTGGGCTGGACTTCGTGGCCGTCGCCATGAGCTATGACCCGCCCAACTACGTGCTGAACTACACCGAAACCCGCAAGCTGCCCTTCAAGGTCGCACTGGACCCGCAAGACACGCTGGCCAAGGCCTTCGGCGACGTCAAGCTGACCCCGACCACCTTCGTCATCGGCAAGGATGGCAACATCATCAAGCGCTACGTCGGTGAGCCGCAGTTCGCCGAACTGCACCAGTTGCTGGAAAAGGCGCTGGCGGCCTGAGCCCGTACCGCTCGCCCCTCCCCCCTTGAAAGCCGGCTTGATGCCGGCTTTTTCATGTCCGTCGTTGTGATGAAAATTGGCAGGGTGACAATTAACAAGGAACATCCCCGCCCTTGCCGCAGTCCAAGAAATTCATATTGTTGCCAAGACAAGCGCCTATTGATGCAGGTGCCTGCCGACATCCTGGACAACATCGACAACACAAGGAGGCCACCATGAAATTCCGGACCATTTTCCTCATCGTGCTGCTGGCGCTGGTCGCCATCTTTGCCGCCGTCAACTGGACGGCCTTTACGGCCACGACCACGCTCTCGCTGATCTACACCGAATTCCAGGCACCGCTGGGCGCGGTGATGCTGGGCGTGGTGGTGGTGCTGACGGCCTTCTTCCTGCTCTACATCCTGGCCCTGCAGACCAGCGTGATGCTGGAAAGCCGCCGCCTGACCAAGCAGCTGGAAGCCCAGCGCGCCCTGGCCGACCAGGCCGAGCATTCGCGCTTCAACGACCTGCGCGGCTACCTGAAGACCGAGCTGGAACAGCTGCAACGCCGCCAGACCGAACAGCAAACCCTGCTGGCACAGCGCCTGGATGCCTTGCAGCGTGACATCCACCAGCGCGTGGAACAGACCGAGAACGCCGTCGCGGCCCAGGTCGGGGAGCTCGATGACCGCCTGCAGCGCCAGCGCGTGACCACCGTACCTCAGAATTTGGCATAAACCTTCCAACGCGCACGCAAAAAAGGCTGGAACCTCGCGGATCCAGCCTTTTTCTTCATTTAATGCCTTTTAGCGGCATTTCCGAGGCACTTAGACGCCGTAACGGGTCCGATACGCTGCCACCGCATCCTTGTACTGGCTCAGGCGGGCATCGCCGCCGTTGGAGATGTACTCGAAGAGGTCATTGAGGTTGCCGATGGAGATGACCGGCATGTCGTACTCGCGCGCCACTTCCTGCACGGCCGACAGCTCGGAGAGTGCGCCATCCTTGCCCGAGCGCTCCATGCGGTCCAGTGCGATCAGCACGGCGCAAGGGGTGGCACCGGCGGCGCGGATCATGTCCACCGACTCGCGCACCGAAGTGCCGGCCGAGATGACGTCATCGATGATGACGACCTTGCCCTGCAGCTTGGCGCCGACGATGGTGCCGCCTTCGCCGTGGTCCTTGGCTTCCTTGCGGTTGAAGGCGAAGGGGACATTGCGGCCCATGCCGGCCAGCGCCACCGCGGTGGCCGAAGCCAGGGTGATGCCCTTGTAGGCGGGGCCGAACAGCATGTCATATTCCACGCCCGAATCCTGCAGGGTCTGGGCGTAGAAGCGGGCCACCTGGGCCAGGGTCGCGCCCTCGCTGAAGAGGCCGGCGTTGAAGAAGTAAGGCGAGGTACGGCCCGCCTTGGTGACGAATTCGCCAAAGCGCAGCACGCCGGCCGATACGGCGAATTCGATGAATTCCTGTCTCAAGTTGCTCACAATGCATTTCCCGGGAAGAGTCAAAACGGAAGGTGCGGACCGCGCCCGCTTGCCGCCGGGCAAGGCAGCGCGGTGGCAAAGCCTTCATCAGGCCGCCATTTTAAATGATTCATCCTATCGGTTATGCTACCGGCCTGATTGAACACACTTCTGCAGCAAGCAAACAGGACATCCATGCCAAAAATCGTCTCCGCCAACCTCAACGGAATCCGTTCAGCCGCCAAGAAGGGCTTCTTCGAGTGGCTGCAAAAGGAAGCGCCGGACTTCGTCTGCGTGCAGGAACTGAAGGCCCAGGCGGCCGACATGACCGAAGACTTCCTGGCCCCGGCCGGCTATGTCGGCCATTTCCACTATGCCCAGAAGAAGGGCTACTCGGGCGTGGGCGTCTACAGCCGCCGCCAGCCGGATTCGGTGCGCATCGGCTTCGGCAATACCGAATTCGATGACGAAGGCCGCTATGTCGAATGCGACTACGGCGACCTGACCGTGATCTCGCTCTATGCGCCCTCGGGTTCCTCCAGCGAGGAACGCCAGGAAGCCAAGTTCCGCTTCATGGAAGCCTTCCTGCCGCACCTGATGGAGTTGGAAAAGAGCGGCCGCGAAGTGGTCATCTGCGGCGACTGGAACATCGCCCACAAGGAAATCGACCTGAAGAACTGGAAGAGCAACCAGAAGAATTCGGGCTTCTTGCCGGAAGAACGCGCCTGGATGACGCGCATCTTCGACCAGCTGGGGCTGGTGGACGTGTATCGCCGCCTGCATCCGGAAACCACCGGCGAAGCCTACACCTGGTGGAGCAACCGCGGCCAGGCCTGGGCCAACAACGTGGGATGGCGTATCGATTACCACGTCTCCACGCCGGGCATTGCGGCCAAGGCGGTGAGTGCAGCGATCTACAAGGAACAGCGCTTTTCGGATCATGCGCCGCTGACGGTCGTGTACAGCGACTAAGCAGCCGCCGAACCAGATCGGCCTCGCCAAGAAAAAGCCCTCGCACCGTGAAGTGCGAGGGCTTTTTCGTTTCTGGCCGCCGGAGGATCAGGCGTCCGGAGCCGCGGCCTTCTTCGGCGTCGCCTTGCGCAGGGCCGGCTTCTTGGCCGCTGCCGCCTTGGTCTTGGTGGCCGTGGTCTTGGCGGCCGTCTTGGTCGCCGTCTTCTTGGCGGCCGGCTTGGCTACTGCCTCGTCGGCACCGTCATCGGCGGCCGCTGCGGCAGCCTTGCCCTTGGCGGGAGCTTTGGCCTTGCGTTCCTCGAACTCGAAGCTGATCTTGCCATCCTTGCCACGCACCAGGAAGGCCTTGAAAGGCCGGCGCGTCCGTTGCGAGATGAAGCCCGGCAGCAGGTCGGTCTTGCCGTCGTTCAAAAGCTTGGCCATCTGCTCCGGCAGGATTTCCTGCTGCAGGATGATGCGGCTGCTGCGGAAGTCGCAAGCCTTGGGCTTGGCCACGGTCTTCTCGCAGACATAGGCCAGGCCCATTTCGTAGACGCCGCTGCCGCACTTGGGGCAGGCGCCCAGCGGGGTCTGCTCGCTGAAGTCCACCGGCTCGCCGCCTTCGCCATCAGCCTGGTCCTGGCCGAAGTCGAATTCCAGCTTGAAGTTCTTGATCTCTTCGTCGCGCGAAATCTTCAGGATGGCCGCAAACGGACGGCCCATCTTGGAGCGGAAGCCCTGCAGCGGACCGATGGTGCGGTTCTGCAGCAGCTCTTCCACTTCGGCGATTTCGAACTGGCGGCCACCGGGCACCTTGCTCATCGAGAATTCGCACTTGGTGCAGGCGAAGCGACGGTAATTTTCCTTCACCACGCCACCGCAGTTGGGGCAAGGCGTCTGCAGCGTCGCATAGTCGCCGGGGATGGTGTCGTTGTCGTATTCCTTGGCGCGCTTGACGATGATCTGGGTCATCTGCGCGATCTCGCGCATGAACTCGTCACGGCTGATCTTGCCGCGCTCCATCTGGGCCAGCTTGTGCTCCCACTCGCCGGTCAGTTCAGGTTCGGTCAGTTCATCCACGCCCAGGCCGTGCAGCAGCGTCATCAGCTGGAAGGCCTTGGCGGTGGGCATCATTTCGCGGCCTTCGCGCAGCAGGTACTTTTCGTTGAGCAGGCCTTCGATGATGGCCGCACGCGTGGCTGGCGTGCCCAGGCCCTTGCCGGCCATGGCTTCGCGCAGCTCATCCGAATCCACCAGCTTGCCCGCGCCTTCCATGGCCGACAGCAGCGTGGCTTCGGTGTAGCGGGCAGGCGGCTTCGTGACCAGGCCGTTGGCGGTGACCTTGTCGGTCTTGACCTTCTCGCCCGGGGCCACGGCCACCAGGTTGCCGCTGCCTTCCTTGTCCTTGTCGTCTTCCTCGACCTGCTTGCCGTAGATGGCCAGCCAGCCGGGGTTGATCATCACTTTGCCTTCGCTCTTGAACTGGTGGCCCGACACTTCCGTGAAGCGGGTGGTCACCTGGAACTCGGCCGGCGGGAAGAACACCGCCATGAAGCGGCGCGTCACCAGGTCGTAGAGCTTCTGTTCCGGCTCCGACAGGTTCTTGGGCACCTGGGTAGTCGGGATGATGGCGAAGTGGTCGCTGATCTTGGTGTTGTCGAAGATGCGCTTGTTCGGCTTGACCCAGCCTTGCTTCAGGATCTGCTTGGAGAACTGGTGGTAGTTGTTGTTCTCCGCCAGCGCCTCCATGGTGTCCTTGACCGTGTTGATGTAGTCCTCGGGCAGGTGGCGCGAGTCGGTACGCGGATAGGTCAGCACCTTGTGCTTTTCATACAGCGCCTGGGCCAGGCCCAGGGTGTTCTTGGCCGAGAATCCGAAGCGCGAGTTGGCCTCGCGCTGCAGGCTGGTCAGGTCGAACAGGCCCGGCGACATCTGCGTGGTCGGCTTGGATTCCTCGGTGACATTGCCCGGCTTGTCGCGGCAGGCGGCCACGATGGAATCGGCAGCGGCTTTGCTCCACAGGCGCTCGGGGCGCTTCTCGGGATCGGCTTCATCCTTCTTGTGACCCTTGTCCAGCCAGCGGCCCTTGTAGATGCCGGCAGCGCAGACGAATTCGGCGTGCACTTCCCAGTAGTCACGCGGGATGAACTTCTTGATCTTCTCTTCACGCTCGACCACGATGGACAGGGTCGGCGTCTGCACGCGGCCCACGGTGGTCAGATAGAAGCCGCCTTCCTTGGAGTTGAAGGCGGTCATGGCACGGGTGCCATTGATGCCGATCAGCCAGTCAGCTTCGCTGCGGCAGCGCGCGGCATTGGCCAGCGGGAGCATTTCTTCATCATCGCGCAGATGGGCGAAGCCCTCGCGGATGGCGCCGGGCGTCATCGATTGCAGCCACAGGCGCTTCACCGGCTGCTTGGCCTTGGTGTATTGCGCGATCAGACGGAAGATCAGTTCACCTTCGCGGCCCGCGTCACATGCGTTGATGAGGGTGGTCACATCCTTGCGCTTGATGAGCTTGGAGAGCACCTTCAGGCGCGACTCGGTCTTGGCAATCGGATTGAGCGCAAAGTGCGGCGGAATCATCGGCAGGTGGGTAAAACTCCACTTGCCGCGCTTGACGTCGTATTCCTCGGGGACTGCGATTTCCAGCAGGTGACCGACGGCCGAGGACAGGATGTACTCGTCGGATTCGAAATACTCATCGTGCTTGGTGAAGCCGCCGAGCGTCTTCGCGATGTCGTTCGCGACAGAGGGCTTCTCGGCAATGATGAGGGTCTTGCTCATAGGTATGGGTCTCGGTAGTGAGAGGTCAGTTGCTGGTGTGCTGCGGGAGTCGCATCAGCCTCACGTGGGGCCGGACTGCTCCGAAACAACACCATGCCATCCCAGGCGGTCAACGATAGGCGGCGGCAAGCTACGCAAGTGGCCGGCGTTTCATTGCCTGTGGACAACGGAATTTTTATATAGTAGCCAATATCAGGCCAATGCGGGGGAATGATAAGCGTGATGCAAATGAAACGGCAAGCACAAGGGCTTGCCGTTTCGGTGATTCATGCGCTTTCGGCGGCTTTTATGTTCATTCATGCCGAATTGGCTTGAAATGAAGCAACAGCGCCGGGATGCGGCGTCAGCACGTTGTCAGCAAGGCTCCCTCCCAGCCCTGTCGCTCGTGCCAGGCCGGTGCGTTCAGTGCAGCAGGCGCGGTTCGGTATCGTCTTCGTCGAGGAACAGCTCCTCGAACATCAGGCCGTCCGGTTCCTTGCCCTGGCTCCACAGCACCATCAATACGATGACCTTGAGTTTTTCCAGGGTGATCGGCGCTTCACCGGCGGCCAGGGCGCGCTCGATGACGATCTCGCGCTGGATCGGGTCCAGCATCTTGGCCGATTCGAGGAACTGGATGAAACCGATGGCTTCCACGCCCAGAATGTCACTTTCCTGGGTCGCATAGATGCGCGTACCGAAGGAAAAGGCGGTCTGTCGGGGATAGTTGTCGGCGAATTCGTGATTGGCGACTTCAAGATCAGTCAGCCATCCGAGTGCCTGGGAGATTTCATCTTCTTCGAAACCGATCGCGGACAACTTTTTGACGAGCGCCTCGGGTTCGGGGCAGGCATCAGGGCGATAGTAGGTTTCGTACAGGTAAACGAGGACATCAAACATGTTCGTACTCTATCGCGAAGGTTATGAATGTACAAGTCAGCCAAGGCCAGTATGGCAGGATTTGCGGCGATGCGGGGATAATTTCTTCACACGATGCGACGATAACGTGCACCCGGCAGCAGCTCCACCCAACCCTGCAGTTCCAGGGTTAGCAAACTCCCTGCCAGGCCCGCTGCATCAAGGCCGCAGCGCAACGCGAGGGTATCGGCATCGACCGGGTCATGGCCCAGGCTCTGCAATAACTGTTGGCTTGCCGCATCGAGCTCTTCCATGGCGCGCGACGAAGTTGCCTGCACAACAGCTTGCTGCTTCGGCAATGTGGACCAGCCGGGCAGCTCATCAAGAATATCCTGCGTGGTCTCGACCAGCTTGGCCCCTTGCCGGATCAGTTGATGGCAACCCTTGGACAGCGGCGCGTGGATCGACCCCGGAATGGCAAACACATCCCGCCCCTGCTCGGCCGCCATGCGCGCGGTGATGAGCGAACCCGACCGGGCCGCCGCCTCCACCACCAGCACGGCGCGCGACAAGCCCGAGATCAGGCGGTTGCGGCGCGGAAAGTTGGCTGCCAGCGGCGGCGTGCCCAGCGCATATTCGCTGACGATGCAGCCGCCCTCGGCGATGCGTTGTGCCAGCGCGCGATTGCGCTGCGGATAATCCAGGTCGATGCCGGTACCGATGACCGCCACCGTCGAGCCCGGCCCGGCCAATCCGCCGGCATGGGCCGCGGCGTCGATGCCCAGCGCCAGTCCGGAGACGATGGTGATGCCCGCACGGCTGAGCTCCTCCGAAAACCGGCCCGCATGCTGCACTCCCTGCGCCGTGGCATTGCGGCTGCCCACCACCGCCAGCGCATTGCCCGACAGCAGTGCCGGATTGCCGCGCACGTAGATCAACAAGGGAGGATCGGCAATCTGCAGCAAGCCCGGCGGATAGCTTGCATCGGCCAGCGTGATGACCGATTGGCCCGGCACCTGCACCCAGGCCAGCGTGGCGGCGATGCGCTCATGCTGCTGTGCGGTCGGCGCGCACACCAGGCGGGCCGCCACCGGGGCCGGCACCACCGCCCGCAAGGCCGCCTGATCGGCCTGCCAGATGCCCTGCGGCAAACCGAACACCGCCAGCAGCCGGCGCGCCAGTACCGGCCCGATGCCCTCGGTCATGGCCAGGCGCAGCCAGGCAGCCAGTTCTGTGGCCGGATCGGCAATAGTGTCGTGGAAAGGCTCTTGCATGAGGATAGATGAAGTGTTGTACATCGGCCGCCCGCTCAAGGCCGTGCGGCGCGGCTCTCCGGGCGGGCCTGTGGCGGGCTGTGATACACTTTTCCAAAAAACGGGAATCTCCTGGCCGCCGCGCCACGCCGCACAGGCCTGCCAGGACCGGCATTGTGCGGTGGCCGTGCTTGAAGCGTCGCGCTTCGGCCGCATTTACATGACAAATCCCGAAATGAATTTCCCGCACGCTCGCAAAATGACGAGATCCGGCCCGAACCAGGTCCCCCGAGACCGAACCCCAAGCTTACCGAGAACACACGTATGGCCCTGCTGAACATCCTCCGTTATCCCGATCCGCGCCTGCACAAGGTTGCGGTCCCCGTAACCGTCTTCGACGAGCGCATCAAGAAGCTGGTGGCCGACATGGCCGAGACCATGTATGCCGCCCCCGGCGTGGGCCTGGCGGCCAGCCAGGTGGATGTGCATGAACAGGTGGTGGTCATCGACGTCTCCGATGAAGGCAAGAACCTGCAGGTCTTCATCAACCCCGAGATCCTTTGGGCCAGCGAAGAGAAGCGCGTCTACGACGAAGGCTGCCTGTCGGTGCCCGGC
>NZ_DBIC01000082.1:15990-17276 GCF_002296545.1 Herbaspirillum sp. UBA812
AGGCTGCCTGTCGGTGCCCGGCATCTACGATGGGGTGGAACGTCCGGCCCGCGTGAAGGTGCGCGCTTTTGATGCCGACGGCAAGGCCTTCGAGGTCGATGCCGATGAGCTCTTGGCCGTGTGCATCCAGCATGAGATGGATCACCTGAAGGGCAAGGTCTTCGTCGAATACCTGTCGCCGTTGAAGCGCAACCGCATCAAGACCAAGCTGCAGAAGGAAGAGCGTGAGATGAAGAAGAAGGCGGGCTGACACGCCGCCCACATCTGAGATAAAAAATAACGCCGGCCGGGTTATCCCCGCCGGCGTTTTTCATTGATGCGTCATCTGCATCAATGCCGTCGATTGATGCAAGAAGGCTTACACCGCCACAAACCGATACACCCCATCCTCCCCCAACAAGCGCTTCACCGCGCCGTCGTACCAGAGCTTGTGCAAGTGCGCCACGGCCTCCCCCAGCGCGAAGGACAGCTGATGCGTATCCAGCGGCCGCTTGAACATCACCGGCAGGATATCCACGCCGGTCTGCGGTGTGGCACAGGCCTCCAGCACTTCGGCCAGACGCTCGCGGTGATGGTCGTTCAACTGCTGGATACGGGTATGCAAGCCACGGAAGGGCTTGCCATGCGAAGGCAGCACCAGCACATCGGCCGGCAGGTGGCCATACTTCTTCAAGGAATCCAGGTACTGCTGCACCGGATTGCTCTCCGGCTCGATCGCAAACACCGACACATTGGTGGAAATGCGCGGCAAGACCATATCCCCCGAAATGAGCACATTCAGCGTCGCGCAATACAGGGAAACGTGCTCCGGCGAATGCCCGAACCCGGTGATGATCTCCCAGTCCCGTCCGCCGATGCGCACGGCGTGACCATCCTGCATGCGGTGGTACGCGTGCGGCACCGCCGGCACCAGGTCCTGGTAATACGTATTGCGTCCCTGCAGCGTCGCCACCGTCTCGGGATCCGCCAGGCCATGCCGCTGGAAATGCGGCGTGGCCGCCGTCCCCTCGGCACCCGGCAAAGCCGCCGACATCACGCGCGCAAAGGCGTAATCACCGGTACTCATCCACAGCGGTGCCTGCCAGCGCTGGCACAGCCAGTCGGCCAGCCCTACGTGATCGGGATGGCAATGCGTGACCAGCACGCGCAGGATGGGCAAGCCACCGAGTTCTTCAGTAAAGATGCGCTCCCAGGCCGCGCGCGTGTCATCGGTGGCAATGCCGCAATCGACCACGGTCCAGCCGCGCTGGCGGCCTTGCGGGGGGTCGAGCTCGTCTTGCAGCAGC
>NZ_DBIC01000082.1:17553-32534 GCF_002296545.1 Herbaspirillum sp. UBA812
AGCTGGCGGCCTTGCGGGGTGTCGAGCTCGTCTTGCAGCAGCCACAGGTTGATGTGATTCAGGGCAAAGGGCAGCCCCATGCGCAGCCAGCGCACGCCCGGTGCCACCTCCATGGTGTGGCCGGTGTCGGGCAGGGTGTCGCCGAAGGCGTAGTCGAGCTGGGATTCAAGAGCGTTCATCAGTAAGCCTGGCGATCATCGTGAGGGGAGTCAAAGGCGTCGCACCAGCCCTGCATTTTTTGCTGGACGACAGGGCACAATATACTTTACGTTAACGTAAAGTGCCAGACCAACCCAAACCATCCCGTCCATGCCTACCTACACCATCACCGAACTGGCGGAAGAATTCGCGATCACGCCGCGCGCGATCCGGTTCTACGAAGACCACGGCATCCTCAACCCCAAGCGCGAAGGCGTGGGCGGCCGGCATCGCGTCTATCCGGCGCGTGAACGCACACGCCTGAAGCTCACGCTGCGCGGCAAGCGCCTGGGCTTCACGCTGGCCGAAATCAAGGACCTGATCGACATGTACGAATCGCCCAAGGATACGCAGCCGCAGCTGCAGCGCTTCCTGGGCCTGCTGCAACAGCATCGCGAAAAACTGGAACAGCAGCGCGAAGACCTCGAACTGACCCTCTCCGAAATCGCCGCCCACGAAGAGGAATGCCGGCAATTGCTGGCCGATGCCAAACCGAAGAGCAAACGCAAGGCGGTAGCGGCCTGACGCAAACGGCATTTCGCAACGCACAGACCGTCTTCATTGACGTTAACGTCAAGCAACAGCAATCGTTCCACATCACAACAAGAATTCCCCAAACACCCAACGAGGAGACACCCATGATCCACCTGCCCGGCCTCAATTTCGACCATGGCGAAGACATCGCCGCCCTGCGTGAAGCGGTTGCCGCCTTCGCCCAAACGGAGATCGCCCCGCGCGCAGCCGAGATCGACCGCAGCGACCAGTTCCCCATGGACCTGTGGAAGAAGCTGGGCGACCTGGGCGTGCTGGGCATCACCGTCGGCGAGGAATACGGCGGTGCCGGACTGGGCTACCTGGCGCACATCATCGCGATGGAAGAAATCTCGCGCGCCTCGGCGTCGGTGGGCCTCTCCTACGGTGCGCACTCCAACCTCTGCGTGAACCAGATCAAGCGCAACGGCAATGAAGAGCAGAAGCGCAAGTACCTGCCCAAGCTGATCTCGGGCGACTTCATCGGCGCGCTGGCCATGTCCGAACCCAATGCCGGCTCGGATGTGGTGAGCATGAAACTGCGCGCCGACAAGAAGGGCGACCGCTACGTGCTCAACGGCAGCAAGATGTGGATCACCAACGGCCCCGATGCCGACGTGCTGGTGGTCTATGCCAAGACCGATCTCGACGCCGGTGCGCGCGGCATGACCGCCTTCCTGGTACAGAAAGGATATAAAGGATTTTCCGTCGCGCAGAAACTGGACAAGCTCGGCATGCGCGGTTCCCACACCGGTGAACTGGTGTTCCAGGATTGCGAAGTCCCCGAAGAAAACGTGCTGGGCGGCGTCGGCCGTGGCGTCAACGTGCTGATGTCGGGCCTGGACTTCGAGCGCAGCGTGCTCTCCGGTGGTCCGCTGGGCATCATGCAGGCCTGCATGGATGTGGTGGTGCCGTATGTGCATGACCGCAAGCAGTTCGGCCAGGCCATCGGCGAATTCCAGCTCATGCAAGGCAAGCTGGCCGACATGTATTCCACCATGATGGCCTGCAAGGCCTACGTCTATGCGGTCGGCCAGGCCTGTGACCGTGCTGACAGCGCGGACAAGGTACGCGCCCTGCGCAAGGACGCCGCCGGCGCCATCCTCTACTCGGCCGAGAAGGCCACCTGGATGGCGGGTGAAGCAATCCAGTCGCTGGGCGGCAATGGCTACATCAACGAATATCCCGTGGGCCGCCTGTGGCGCGATGCCAAGCTCTACGAAATCGGTGCCGGCACCAGCGAGATCCGCCGCATGCTGATCGGCCGCGAACTGTTTGCCGATACGCTGTAAGCGCCCTCCCCTCTTTTCAAACTTAAAACACAACGGACATCATGAGCACACCCATCGATTTCTACTTCGACTTCAGCTCGCCCTACGGCTACTTCGCTGCGGTCGAGATCGACAAGCTGGCCGCGAAATACAGCCGCAGCGTCAACTGGCATCCCATCCTGCTGGGGCCCATCTTCAAGGCACTGGGCACCAATTCGCTGGCCAACATTCCGGTCAAGGGCGACTACTCGCGTCACGACATGGAGCGCACCGCGCGCTTCCACAATATCTTCTACAAGGCCCCGAGCCAGTTCCCCATCGGCACGCAAGTGGCTGCGCGTGCCACGCTGTGGGTGCAGCAGACCCAGCCGGCCAAGGCGGTGGACCTGATCAAGACCTTGTACAGCGCCTATTTCACCGAAGACATCGACATCAGCGTGCCCGAAAACGTGCTGCGCATCGCCGCCGACAACGGCATCGACCGCGAAGCACTGGAAACGGCGCTGGGTACGCCCGAACTGAAGGAGCAGCTGCGCGCAGCCACCGAAGCCGCCGGCAAGGCTGGCGTCTTCGGCTCGCCCTTCATGATCGTCGATGGCGAACAATTCTGGGGCTTCGACCGCTTCACCCAGCTGGAAGCCTTCCTCAAGAACGGAAAGATCTGATGAGCACCAAGAAAGACAAGTCCGGCCCCTGCCCCTGCGGCCAGCCCAGCTTCGAGAAATGCTGTGGCCGCTTCATCACCGGTGGCCAGGTGCCGGCCACGGCCGAGCTGCTGATGCGCTCGCGCTATACCGCCTTCGCCCTGCGCGACGAAGCCTACCTGCGCGCGACCTGGTTCCCGGACACCCTGCCGGAAGAAGAACTGACCAGCGAAACCGACGTCAAGTGGATCGGCCTGGACATCAAGAAACACCAGCACGCCAGCGGCAGCGATGAAGCGACCGTCGAGTTCGTGGCGCGCTTCAAGGTGGGTGGCAAAGCGCACCGCCTGCACGAGATCAGCAACTTCGTGCGCCAGCCTGACGACAGTGGCCAGGCCCGCTGGTATTACGTGGACGGGCGCTTCCCGGAGGACTGACGTTTTCTGCACCATGCCCCGCTGCGCCAGCACCGGTGCGGCCGACAGCACAACAAGAAACTGAACAGAGAGACCAAACCATGCCGCAGATTGAAAGCAAGCTCAACCCGCGCAGCGAGGAATTCCAGCACAACCGCGATGCCATGCAGCGCATCGTCGACGACCTGCGCCAGAAGGTGGCGGCCATCGCCGAAGGCGGCGGCCAGGCCGCGCGCGAGAAGCACGTGGCACGCGGCAAGCTGCTGCCGCGCGACCGGGTGCAGATGCTGCTGGACCCCGGCACGCCCTTCCTGGAATTCTCGCAACTGGCCGCCTACGGCATGTACCGCGAGAAAGACCGCGAAGGCAACCTGAAAGATGCGGCGCCCTCGGCCGGCATCATCACCGGCATCGGCCGCGTGGCCGGGCAGGAGTGCGTGATCGTCTGCAACGATGCCACCGTCAAGGGCGGCACCTACTATCCGATGACGGCCAAGAAGCACCTGCGCGCCCAGGAGATCGCCGAATTCAATCACCTGCCCTGCATCTATCTGGTCGACAGCGGCGGGGCCAATCTGCCCAACCAGGATGAGGTCTTCCCCGACCGCGATCACTTCGGCCGCATCTTCTACAACCAGGCCAACCTGTCGGCCAAGGGGATTCCGCAGATCGCGGTGGTGATGGGCTCCTGCACCGCAGGCGGCGCGTATGTGCCGGCCATGAGCGATGAGTCCATCATCGTCAAGGAACAGGCCACCATCTTCCTGGCCGGGCCACCGCTGGTCAAAGCGGCCACCGGTGAAGTGGTGACGGCTGAAGAACTGGGCGGCGGCGACGTCCACACGCGCCTCTCGGGCGTGGCCGATCACCTGGCCCAGGACGACACCCATGCGCTGGCCATCGCGCGCAACATCGTCAGCCACCTCAACCGCCGCAAGCCGCAGCAGCTGGCGCTACGCGAGAGTGTCGAACCCAGGTATCCGGCGCAGGAACTGTATGGCGTGATCCCGACCGATACGCGCAAGCCCTTCGATGTGCGCGAGGTCATCGCCCGAATCGTCGACGGCAGCGAGTTCGATGAATTCAAAGCGCGCTACGGCACCACGCTGGTGTGCGGTTTCGCGCACCTGCACGGCATGCCGGTGGGCATCATCGCCAACAACGGCATCCTGTTTTCGGAGGCGGCCGAGAAGGGCACGCACTTCATCGAACTGTGCTGCCAGCGCAAGATCCCGCTGATCTTCCTGCAGAACATCACTGGCTTCATGGTCGGCAAGAAGGCCGAGAACGAGGGCATTGCGCGCCATGGTGCAAAAATGGTCACGGCCGTCTCCACCGCCAAAGTGCCCAAACTCACCGTCATCATCGGCGGCAGTTTCGGTGCGGGCAACTATGGCATGTGCGGCCGCGCCTTCTCGCCGCGCTTCCTGTGGATGTGGCCCAATGCGCGCATCTCGGTGATGGGCGGCGAGCAGGCCGCCAGCGTGCTGGCCACCGTCAAGCGCGATGGCATCGAAACGCGCGGCGGCAGTTGGAGCGCCGAAGAGGAAGCCGCCTTCAAGGAGCCCATCCGCGCCCAATATGAAACCCAGGGCCATCCGTATTACGCCTCGGCACGCCTGTGGGACGACGGCGTGATCGATCCTGCCGATACCCGCCAGGTATTGGCGCTGGGATTGTCGGCCGCCCTGAACGCACCCATCGAAGAGACCCGATTCGGCGTCTTCCGCATCTGAAGCGCGCCACCGAGGAGACACCATGTTCACCAAGATCCTGATCGCCAATCGCGGCGAAATCGCCTGCCGCGTGGCCGCCACGGCCCGCCGCCTGGGTATCGCCACCGTGGCCGTCTATTCCGACGCCGATGCGCAGGCCAAGCACGTGGCCGCCTGCGACGAGAGCGTCCACCTGGGCCCGGCCCCGGCCAAGGAAAGCTATCTCTGCGCCGACAAGATCATCGCCGCCGCACTCGCCACGGGTGCGCAGGCGATTCACCCGGGCTACGGTTTCCTGTCGGAGAACGCCGGATTCGCCCAGGCCTGCGCCGATGCCGGCCTGGTCTTCATCGGCCCGCCGGCCTCGGCCATCGATGCCATGGGCTCCAAATCCGCTGCCAAGGCCTTGATGGAAAAGGCCGCCGTACCGCTGGTGCCGGGCTATCACGGCGAGCGCCAGGAGAGCGATTTTTTACGCGCGGAAGCCGACCGCATCGGCTACCCGGTGCTGCTCAAGGCCAGCGCCGGTGGCGGTGGCAAGGGCATGCGCGTGGTCGAACGCAGTGAAGATTTCGAGGCGGCACTGGCCTCCTGCAAGCGCGAGGCGATCTCCAGCTTTGGCGATGACCGCGTGCTGGTGGAGAAATACCTGACCCGTCCGCGCCATATCGAAATCCAGGTCTTTGCCGATGGCCATGGCAATTGCGTCTATCTCTTCGAGCGCGACTGCTCGGTGCAACGCCGCCACCAGAAGGTGCTGGAAGAAGCCCCGGCCCCCGGCATGAGTTGCGGCCGCCGCGCCGCCATGGGTGAGGCGGCCGTTGCGGCTGCCCGTGCGGTTGGCTACGTCGGTGCCGGCACGGTGGAATTCATCGCCAACCAGGATGGCAGTTTCTACTTCATGGAGATGAACACGCGCCTGCAGGTCGAGCACCCCGTCACGGAAATGATTACCGGACTGGACCTGGTGGAGTGGCAATTGCGCGTCGCCTCGGGCGAACCGCTGCCGCTGAAGCAGGAGCAGTTACGCATTCAGGGCCATGCCATCGAGGCGCGCATCTATGCGGAGAATCCCGAGAAAGGCTTCCTCCCCGCCATCGGCACGCTCACCCGCATGCGCAGCGCCCCTGCAGTGGAATTCACGCTGGCCGCACCCGGCGCCACGCAACCGGCGCCCGTGCGCATCGATGCCGGTGTGCGCGAGGGCGATGCCATCTCGCCCTTCTATGATCCGATGATCGCCAAGCTCATCGTCTGGGGTGCGGACCGTGATGCGGCCCTGCGCAACATGGCGCGTGCGCTGGCGCAATACCAGGTGGTCGGACTGGCGACCAACATCGGCTTCCTGCAGCGGCTGATTGCAGGCCAGGCATTTGCGACGGCCGATCTCGATACCGGCCTGATCGAACGTCACCGCGACGCGCTCTTCCCTGCCCCGGCTGCGCCCACGGCCGACACGCTGGCGCTGGCCACCGCTGCCCTGCTGCAACAGGAGCAGCGCCATCAGGACAGCCGCGATCCCTGGGCACAAACCAGCGGCTGGCGTCTCAATACCCGCCTGCAGCGCAGCCTGAATTTCGAGGATGACTCAGGCAACAGCGAAGTCCGGATCGACTACGCCGGCGACGGCCGGCAATGGCAATTGCAGATCGGCGGCAACACGCACACGCTGGCCCTGCATGCGGCCAACACCGACAGCGTGCGCATCTCCCTGGACGGCCGTACCCTGCAAGCGGATGTGGCCTGGGAAGGTGAAGAGCTGCACCTCTTCGATGGCCGCAGCCAGCACAGCCTGCGCCTGCTCGACCCGATGGCCCATGCAGGCCACACCGAGGCCGAGGGCGGACGCCTGACCGCACCCATGCCCGGCAAGATCGTCGCGCTGCTGGTGGACCAGGGGGCGAGCGTGACGCAAGGCACGCCGCTGCTGATCATGGAAGCCATGAAGATGGAACACACCATCGCCGCACCCTCGGCCGGCATCGTGGAAGCGCTGCGCTACACGGTTGGCGACCAGGTGGCCGAAGGTGCGCAGCTGCTGGACTTCAAGGCCGCGTGAGCAGCGCACCGTGAACACGTCCGTACTGCACCTGCCCCCCTCGCTGCACGTGCTGGAGCGGGGCTGGCTGTCATCCAACAACGTGCTGCTGTTCGGCCGCGATGAAGTCGCCATGATCGACAGCGGCTACGTTGCCCATGCCGAACAGACGCAGACCCTGGTGCGCCACGTCCTGCACCAGCGCGGGCCTGAGCGGCTCGATGTGCTGCTCAATACCCATCTGCATTCGGACCACTGCGGCGGCAATGCCGCCCTGCACGCCGCCTATGGCTGCCGCATTGCCATCCCGGCTGCCGAGGATGCCAAGGTCCGCCGCTGGGACGAAGACGCCCTGAGCTACCGCGCCACCGGCCAGCGCTGTCCACGCTTTACGCACGATCAGGTGATCCGCAGCGGCGACGTGCTGCGCCTGGGTGATCTCGACTGGACCGCCCTGGCCGCGCCCGGCCATGACCCGCATGCGCTGCTGCTGTATTGCGCGCAGGAGGGTGTGCTGATCTCGGCGGATGCCTTGTGGCGCAATGGCTTCGGGATCATCTTCCCGGAGCTGGATGGCGAATCCGGTTTCGAGGAGGCGCGCGCCACGCTGGAGCTGATCCGCAGCCTCGATGTGCGCATCGTGATTCCCGGCCATGGCGCGCCTTTCACGGAGGTGGACGATGCGCTGGAAAAGGCCTTCTCGCGGCTGGATTATCTGCAGGCCGATCCGCTGCGCAATGCGCACAATGGCATCAAGGTCCTGGTGAAATTCCTGCTGCTCGAACGTGGCCGCATTGCACTGGCGGACTTGCCGGCGATGATGCGGGAGATCCCCTTGTTGCGCATCACCAATGCGCGCTTCCTGCAGATGAACGATGCGGCCCTGGCCGACTGGTGCGTAGCGCAACTGCAGAAGGCGGGCGCCGCCGCCAGCGATGGCGTGTTCCTGCTGGATCGCTGAATGCGGGCCTGCGCGGCAGAGGGAGCGGGGGTGCTGTTATCATTTCAGGCTTGTCCTGCTGCCGGCCTTGCGCCTCCTAGTCAAACGCCATGAACGCCATGAACGAACCTGCTGCCGCCCTGCCCTCTTCCGCCCAACGTGTTGCCGACCTGCTGGCGGCGATGGGCCATGACAAACCGGTCACGATGCTGCCCTCGACCGGCCGCACCTCTGCCGAAGCGGCTGCGGCCGTGGGCTGCAGCGTGGCCGAGATTGCCAAGTCCATCATCTTCCGGCGCGTAGCTGACGGTGCGCCGGTGCTGGTCATTGCCAGCGGTGCCAACCGGGTGGACGAAGCCAAGGTCACCGCCCTGACCGGTCCGCTCGGCAAGGCCGACGCCAGGTTCGTGCGGGACACGACCGGTTATGCCATCGGCGGCGTCTGCCCCATCGGTCACGTAGTCAAGCCGGTGATGCTGATCGATCAAGACCTGTTCAACTTTGACAGTGTCTGGGCGGCGGCCGGCCATCCGCATGCCGTCTTCAACCTCACGGCCGCGCAGCTGGAGAAGATGACCGGCGGCACGGTGGCCGATGTGCGGCTCGATGCCGCGCCGGCGGCCAGCTGAACTGTTCGACAGCCATCCACGCATTACAACAACCCCAACGGAGACCCGCATGATGAGCCTGCCCAAGAAAGTGAAGATCGTTGAAGTCGGACCGCGCGACGGTTTGCAGAACGAGAAGGAAACCATTTCCGCCGAGGTCAAGATCGAGCTGGTCAACCGGCTTTCGGCGGCGGGGTTTCCGAATGTGGAGGCGGCTTCTTTCGTCTCGCCCAAGTGGGTGCCGCAGATGGCCACTTCCAGCGAGGTGATGCACGGCATCACCCGCAAGCCGGGCGTGGTGTATTCCGCGCTGGTGCCCAACATGAAGGGCTTCGAGGCGGCGCTGGAGGCGGGGGTGGATGAGGTGGTGATTTTCGGGGCGGCCTCGGAGGCCTTCTCGCAGAAGAACATCAATTGCTCCATTGCCGAATCCATCGAACGTTTTGCCGAAGTGGCCAAGGCCGCCAAGGACCACCGCAAGCGCCTGCGTGCGGCGGTGAGTTGCGCGTTCGGCTGTCCGTACCAGGGGGAAGTCCCGCTGGATGCGGTGGCCGACGTGGTGCGGCGTTTCCGCGAGCTGGGCTGTGACGAGATCGACATCGCCGACACCATCGGCGTGGCCACGCCGGGCAAGGTGCGGCCGGTGATGGAGACGGCGATCCGTGAATTCCATATCGAAGGCTTGTCGGGTCACTTCCACGATACCTATGGGCAGGCGCTGGCCAATATCTATGCCAGTCTGCAGACGGGCATCAGCATCTATCACGCGTCGGTGGCGGGGCTGGGGGGATGCCCGTATGCCAAGGGCGCGACCGGGAATGTGGCGACCGAGGATGTGCTGTACATGATGAACGGGCTCGGGATCGAGACCGGGATCGATCTGGATGCGGTGGCCGAGGCAGGACAGTTCATCTCGCAGCAGCTGGGGCGCAAGTCGGTGAGCAGGGTGGGGAATGCGTTGGCGGCTAAGCGGGTGGGGTGAGACGGGGCGCTGGTCTTGCTGCGCCTCGTTGTTCCAGCATAAGCATTCAAAAATCCGGGAAGTGCATCGCGTGGATCTCTAATTCACTTTCCAATGGGATAGCAGCGTGCCCGTTCTTGATATCGTATAAAAATTGGATGGGCGGACTGATGCGCAAGCGGCGCACGTAATGGGCCATCGTGTCTTGCCACGCCCATTTTCCGTTCGTCCTCAGAGACAGGGTACCTGCCACCTCGTCTGAATTCACGCAGGACATGACCATTCCCGGGGAAGCAATCCAGACGGGGCAGCCATCAAGATAGTCCGCTACCTTCATCGCATCGGACGACGAGAGAATGTCGTGTGGCACTTCTCGCAGCGATGGAAATTCCTCTCCGCAGTGCTCTTTCCAAAGTCCGAAACATTGGGACTTTTCCATGTGTCGCTTTCGAGTTTATGTTGGGGCGTTAGCGGCTCGTCACCAGATGTTCTGGAAATCTGTAGTCATCAGGGATATCTGGCCAAGCAAATCTTTTATCGAAAATGCTGACCTTATGCGCATCAGCCTTGATATCTCCGAATAACTCCGATATCGATCGGGCATGAGTTCCAACATCTTTGAGGGCCTGGTAAGCGGCCAGCTGGTCACTCCTGTGAGTAGCAATACGGTGGACCTCTACGCTGAGCAAGAGCTGGTCAAGATATCGCTCCAGACGCTCACCCAGTGAGGAGTTGTAGTCAATACGCCATTCGAAATGATCATTTTCATCCTTCGCTTTATCCATTTCTTCTCGCGTGACCCCTATGCCTTCAGCCATTTCGATAAGCGTCTTCATGATTGCATCGATGCGATCCTTTTCCATCACTTCAATTTCTCTTGTTGCGCTTTTCCAGAGCATCAGTCCGTCGCGGCCAGTCGCTTCATCAAGGCAATTCAGGCGCTTCATTGCATCAGCGCCAGCGGTCACAAAATGCTGAGGTATCTGGTATCCCTCCGGGAGGGATGGCCAAGAGAATCTTTTATCTCTGCATAAAACCTTATCAACATCGCTACATATATCTTTGAAGAGACTAGACAATCTAAGCGCATCAAAGCCCGCCCGCATCAGCGCGCAACAGGCAGTCACATCATCACCGAAAACCCTTGATCTGTTGAAGAATTCAACCAAAGAGACTAGCGCTCGCAAGTCCTGACAGAAAGTTGAATTCATTGATACATCCTGGTCGATGAACCAGCAATATTGTGCGTTCTCGTCTCTCTCTGACATGATCTCGTCTTTAGTCAAACCAACGGATTGAACTAGTGACAAAAAAATAGTCTGGACGATATCTAAATTTATGATGGTGTTCATTTTGGTTGCGAGCAATTCAGAACTGAACGATAGCCACAGATGCTCTTTTTCAGTTGAAAAAATACGCGGAGAAAATCCTGCCTATCAAGAATGGGGTGACAAACCAAAATGTTTAGGAAGTTCGTAGCCGTCTGGTATGCAAGGCCACGAAAATCTTTTATCAAGAACAGCGACCCTATCAACCTCGTCCTTAATGTTTAGAAAAAAGCCGGAAACGTTCTGGACATGGATTCCACAATAAAGGAGCGCTATGTACGCCGCCAACTGATCGTTCTGCTGGATCGCGATCCGATGAGCTTCAAGGAAGAGAAGAAGTTCATCAAGATCTACCTCCAGCTGCGCTCCCAGGCAGCGCCGATAGTCAATACACCATTCGAAATGATTATTCTCATCCATACTTTCATTCATTTCCTTTCTCGATACACCGATGCTTTCGGCCGATTCAATAAATGTCTTACGAATGACATCGACGCTATCTTTTTTCACCACCTCAAGTTTTCCTCCTGAGCTTTCCCAGAACATCAGTACGTCGTGATCGGCCGCACTGCCAAAATCCGCCATACACTTCAATTTTTCCTTGGCGGCCACCAGCAATGGCTGGGGAATCTTGTATCCCTCGGGCACAGATGGCCAAGAGAACCTCAGATCCCTGTACATCACTTTATCAATAGCGTCCTCAATACCACCGAACACATCCGAGAGCGTCCGGGCCAGATCGCCAGCGCAGGTGATCATGAATAAGGCCGCCAATCGATCGTGTTCGCCAAGAGCACGTCGATACATTTGAAAATAGTGAATTAGGTTCGACAGTTCAATTTTCAGCTTCTCGCTCAGCGAAAAATCGTAGTTGAGATACACGATCGATCTTTCATTGCCATCATTGTCATCATTTATTTCCATCCGCAGCAGTTGCCGATTTTTGGACAAGTCCTGAAATACTTCTTTAATCAAATCCATTCTGCGTATATCTATCATCTCAGTCTTCTCCTCTGCGTTTTGGCAGCATTTGTCTTATCCTCATTGCGTGTTCCATCCAAATTAAGAAAAGATTTAAATTTCTCCGTTTGTCGAACACTTCAAGAAGATCCTCTTCTGAGATCAGCAATGGTCACAGCAGTGGGTTTCTCAGATCAAACCGTTCTTCGCCCAATATCTCGCCGGAAAAGACTCCAATGACCGCCAGGTCTAGTCTTTCTTTGCGCGCCGAAATTTGAAGTTCACTAAGGTCCTCAATGCTATAGATATCGTTCGGACGAAAGTGAGCCGAGATGAGCGAAGAAATTTTGATATACAGACGCATAACGGCTAATGCGATCTCTCTTTCAATGGTGTCACTATCAATCGCCTGAGCAATATGAATGAGATCGGAATGAAGCTTCCAGAATTCAGCGTCATCCCAAACACCGTACTCAACCAGTCTTTCGTAAAAGCTACCCTCCCAATCTTGGCTGCCAGGGAGATTTCGGTACAAATTCGCGCTGCAGATATCCATCTATTTCCCCTTCTTATCCATCAATAAATGGATTTCTAAGATCAAAGCGACTCTCGTCCAAAATCTCGCCCGAAAATGCGCCGACCACAGCCAAGTCCAACCGCTCATAGAATTCCAAAATCTCGGAATCAGAAAGATTTTGTATCTTGAAAATATCATTGGCATTGAAGTGCGAAGAAATAAGAGATGCAATCTTTACGTACAGACGAACAACGGCCGTTGCGATATCCCACTCTACTTTTCGGTGCTTCATCAGTTTCGCTATGTCTATGAGATCCTTATGAAATTTCCAAAACTCTTGCTCATCCCATATCCCATACTCGACGAGCCTCTCGTAAAAGCTTCCTTCCCAACTGTCATTGCCAGGGAGGTTGCGAAATAAATTTTTATACCGTTGTCCCATTTTAGTCACCAATCCTATTCAACTTGCTATCGTAAGTACCTAGGCGCGTCTGCTTACTTTGGAGATTTCTAACTGAAGTTGCCATCTTCCACGCACCGCCAATGTGCCCGTCCACGTCTCTCGTAATGTAGAGCTTTCCCTTTCTAAAAACGGCTTGTCTATTTACTGCCTCACTTATTTTCACGAATCCTAATTCGTGTGCCGCCGCTGCTGCTTCTTTAGTGTCTTTGAAGTATGGCTCCGGCAGCTTCCTTTCGGTCTGGTGGGGACCTCTGCTGCTGTCATTTCCACGAGCCCTCTTGATATTGGCGACTGCCGATTGCCCAGAACCACTCAGTCCGACACCTGCAGGCCCAACATCCGCCCACATCTGCTGCAATTGCAAAGCCAGCTGATCCAGAAAACCAGCCCTCTCCCCCAACGCCGCCAGATTGGGATATTGCCGATCCATATCCAAGGTCTGTTCGACAATCAGCGCCTTGACGTACGCTTTTTGATCCCCCGTCTTCGCGAAGTACAGCGCATGAGCAAGATCACTGAGCGCAGCCTGCCCCGAGCTCATCACCGCCTCACAGGCATAGGGAGTCGCCGCCGCTCCGCTGCACCCCTTCTCCAACTGCTCCGTAAACAATTTTCTTTGCTTCGCAGCGTCTTCCTTCAGCTCGGAAAAGCACGCCCCCTGCGATGCGTCGCAAGCCCTGATCTTGTTCAGGAATTGTTTGGAGTAGCTCACCCCCAAGGCATTGTTTTCTGCCTCCAGCTGGGCGGCGAGCGTGGCCGTCGGATTCGCTTTGCTTCCGGCAGCCGTCGCAATCCCAGCCACGATGCTGGTCACCAGATTCGTGCGCGACTCCTTCTCCTGACTGCCCGGCCGGTCCGCGGACTGCAGCAGCGCGTTGATGACGGTACCCGCCGATGCGCCTAGCGCACCTGCGGCACACGCTGCCTCCTTGGCCATGGCACCAGCGCATCCCAGGATGCCCTGCAAGGCGGATCGGGCGGCCTCACTCTGCAGGTCGTCAGCGATCCTCTTGACCTGTTCTGCGCCCAGCCCTTGCAGATAATTGATGGCCGCCGCCTGGATGAACTGCGATGAAGATGCACTCAGATTGCCTGTCACCGCACCTGCAATCGCCGTCGCATACCGACGATACGTACCGCCCGAAGACCACTTTTCGGCATCGAGATACTGCTCCGTCAGGCCCCGCAATCTGACTTCGTCACGTTGCTCAAGCGGCTTGCTCCGCTCCTCCGCTATCGCATCGTCCAACTTGCGCTTGGCCTCATCCGCCTCCTTCGCCCGGTTGTTCAGGAAGCTTCCCAACTCCCGCGTAAAGGCCCCCGCAATGGCCGTCCGATTCTCTATCTCCTCCTTGTCAAAGATCGGCTTGAGCGCATTGCTCCCCTCCTTGCTGCTGCTTACCTCCCGATTCACCGAGGCCACGGTCTGCTCTGCCGTCTTGCCCGTCAGCGCCTGCTGCTGCTTCTCATCTGTGATCCTGATGACGCCGCCGCTGATTCCGCTGCGGGTCGTGCTTGATGCACTTTCACTGGCACCAACGACCAGCGGTGGCAGCGCAGACAAACCGCCATCCTTGCCCGTGCTGTAGCCGCCACTGATGCCGATGCTCTGCGCTTCATAACTCGCGCGATTTTCGATGTCACTCTGGGTCAGGGTCCTCGTGGTCACGCGGTTCTTGTTCTCCGCAGCGGCCTGTTCGCTGCTGGCAATCAAGCCACCCTTCAGGTCCGTATTGCCGCGCACATTGACCTGGAAGCCACCATCACCGGCCTTGACCCCTGACTGTTCGATGACGCTGGCATAGTCGCTGTTGACCTTCGACTGGCTGTAGCTGGCGCTGCCACCCATCTTCCCCATGCCCACCGAGACACTGCCGCCCAGGCTTTGCTGGCGGCTCTGGTAAGTGCTGGTGTCCTGCTGGCTGGCGATATTCAGGTTGCCCTGGCCACTCGTGCCCACGTCAAATTCCACCTGCCGTGCCCGCAAGACCGCACCGCTGATGGTCGTATCGCTGCCCGAGGCGACACTGAGCTTGTTACCTGCATCGACGTGAGAGTTGACCTGCCTGACCTCTTCGCCATCGCCCTTGCCACGATTGCCGGAGGCGCTTGCCGTGAAGAGCAAGCCGTCAGTCCCAATGGAAAATCCGACCGATCCCGACGCACCGCTGTTGCGGCTGTGTTGCTCCGATGTCTCCTGCGCTGCCATCAGCCGGACCTCATTGGCAGCCTTCAGCGTAGCGTCCACGCCCGCCTTGATGTCACTGCCCTGGACGAGGATGTTGCCGTCACCACCCTCGCCATTGGCAGTGATAGCGAGGCTTCCGCCTGCCGATACGCTTGAGCCGCGCACCGTCTGGTTAATCTGCTCCGATCTGCCTTGGCTGCTGC
>NZ_DBIC01000266.1:0-12173 GCF_002296545.1 Herbaspirillum sp. UBA812
CGCGCGCGTTGTGGCATTCCAGCGAGACGATGTCGATGTTCGATGCCTGCAGCTTGGGGAAGGTCTCCTCATACTGCCGCCACTCCGACCCCAGCGTCTTCTTCCAGTCGGTATTGGCCTTGATCCCGTAGCCATAGCAGATGTGCACGGCAGTCTCGCACTTGAGTCCTTCGATGGCGCGCTCCAGCGCAGCTACGCCCCAGTCGTTGACCTCATCGAAGAAGACATTGAAGGCCGGTTCATCGAACTGGATGATGTCCACCCCCGCCGCCTCCAGCTCGCGCGCTTCCTGGTTGAGGATCGTGGCGAATTCCCAGGCCAGTTTCTCGCGGCTCTTGTAGTGATTGTCGTAGAGCGTGTCGATCATCGTCATGGGGCCGGGCAGCGCCCACTTGATCGGCTGCTCGGTCTGGCTGCGCAGGAAGCGCGCATCCTCCACGAACACCGGCTTCTGGCGCGATACCGCACCCACCACCGTGGGCACGCTGGCGTCATAGCGATTGCGGATGCGTACCGTTTCGCGCTTTGCAAAATCCACGCCGTCGAGATGCTCGATGAAGGTGGTCACGAAATGCTGGCGCGTCTGCTCGCCATCACTGACGATGTCGATGCCGGCATGCTGCTGCTCCTGCAGCGACAGGCGCAGCGCATCGCGCTTGGCTTCCTGCAGTTCATCGCCCTGCAATTTCCAGGGCGACCAGAGTTTCTCGGGCTCGGCCAGCCAGACGGGTTTCGGCAGGCTGCCGGCGGTGGAGGTGGGCAATAATTTTTTCACGGTGGAGAACCTTGCAGGTGGAGAGTTCAATGAGCGCCGGCACGCGACCATTGTTCGAGTACGGCGCGATACGGCTTGATGAAATGTTCTTCGGCGAAGCGGCCCTGCTGGACCGCCAGACGGCTGCGCTCCTCGCGGTCATAGACGATGCGCGTGACGGAATAGTCCTCATGCTGCAGGCTGGGCCGGTAAGTCTTGCCGGCTGCGGAATTGGCGTTGTAGATCTCGGGTCGATAGATCTTCTGGAAAGTCTCCATCGTGCTGATGGTGCCGATCAGTTCCAGGTTCGTGTAGTCACGCAGCAGGTCGCCGCTGAAGTAGAAGGCCAGCGGCGCGGCGCTGTCGGGGGGCATGAAGTAGCGCACCGTCAGGCCCATCTTGGCGAAGTAGGCGTCGGTCAGCGAGCTTTCGTTTTGCAGGTACTCCACACCCAGCACCGGATGCAGGTTCTCCGTGCGTTCATAGGTCTTGCTGCTGGCCACGCTGAGGCAGATCACCGGTGGCTTGCTGAAGTGCTGGCGGTAGGCGGGAGAAGCGACGAAGCGCTTGAACAGGTTGCCATGCAGTTCGCCGAAATGATCGGGGACGCTGAAGGCGGACTGCTGCTTCGTGTGCTCCAGCAGCACCACGCTGAAATCGTAATCGCGCACATAGGAAGAAAAATTGTTGCCGACGATGCCCTCGATGCGCTCACCCGTGTGGTGATCCACGATGTTGGTCTTGAGCACCTCGATCAGCGGCAGCGCCTGTGCAGTGTCCTGTCCCGCCATCCCCATTTCCACGGAGATGATGTCCAGCTCCACTGCGTAGCGGTCGGCCTTGGGATTGTCCCAGTGCGCCAGCGCATTGAAACGGTTGTTGATCATGCGGAAGGTATTGCGCAGGTTCTCCCGGCGCTGCGCGCCCCGCGCCAGGTTGGCGAAGTTGGTCGTAATGCGCGTGTTGTCGCCGGGACGATAGTCCTCGTCGAAACAGATGCTCTTGATGGCAAATGAGAAGTCGTTGCTCATGATGTGTCTGCGCCCCTTTGCGGAAATCGAATCTGCAAGGCACGCGCCCATGACGAAGGCGGCGTGCGAAGCAGACTCGATGCGGTCAATGTTCAGGCTGGATTCTATGTCGCCGCATCCATGAATAAAAATGATTTGATCTCATCAATCAATGAGATTCACTCATACTTCATTCTTCGCTGCGGCGAGCACAGGCAAAAAAAAGCCCCGCTCCTTGCGGAGCAGGGCTAACACCTTCTCGGGGGGATGAGAAGGCGGGACAGCGTTCCGGCACCGAAGGCGTGCCGGAGCAGTTGCGTTCTATGACTTGCCAGCCGTGGGCAACTGGCCGAAAAAGTCGGCCATGTTGCCTTCGGTCCAATCCTTCACCAGTTCGCCGTCGCACCACACCCGATAGGCATAGAGCCGATGCTCGTGAAGCCCGCCCAGCGCGCGGCTTTCAATCACGTAGGTCTGGTCGCCCACATTCATTTTCATCCGATGAGAAGCCGGGGCTACCCCGTTTTGCTTGCCCATGATCCATCCCGTCTCTTTCCAACGCTTTGCCACCGTCCCCTTCCCAACCGTCCTGCCAGCCCCCCAAGGCTTGACGCAGGTCAGCTTCCTGACAGAAGGCTGGCGCTTGTCCGACATCTTTTCGCAAGGGGCACTACAATGCCCGCTTGGCATGAACGTCACCCAAGATGACGCGGCGCAACACGTTCCCACCATGCGAGAATGTCGTCACCACAAGGAACACGTAAGCTCCTCTGACTACAGTATGAATCTCTGTTTATTTCATATTTTGCACACAGCAGATCCCACAGAAAGTGAAAAATACTAAAGAATCTATGATTCGTTGCATTTCTGCCATGCGCAAAAATATTAAATATGTGAAATATACAAATCTTACACCTGCACAGCTATACTTTTACAAGGATCAATCAAATGGGTCGAGCAGTACCATCTGATGACAAGGAGATGCCTCCTGGCGACCCGGCGATGACTTCGAGAGAAGCAGCCCGTCTGCTGGGGGTATCGATCACGACCGCCCAGATGTGGATGGAAAGCGGCATGCTGGCCTCCTGGAAAACCCCGGGCGGCCATCGGCGTACCCGGCTGAGTTCGGTCATGACCCTGCTCGGCCATCGTGAAGTGAAACAACCCGAGCCCACTGCCGGTCACGCTGGGCCACAGATCGAGGTTCCTTATCCGGTCAGCCTGAACGAGCCAGAACGTGCGCGCTTTGTTGAACAGACAATGGAAGACACACATTCCGAGGCCCGCTTTCATCGCCTGACATGGCTCGCCAGCGAACTGCTGGACGTACCCATTGCCCTGGTCACCTTCCTGACCACGGAGCTGCAGATCTTCCGTGCGGCACATGGCCTGAACATCACGTCCACGCCGCGCTCGTGGGCCTTCTGCAATTACGCCGTGATGCAGGAAGACATCTTCACCGTCTCCGATGCCACCAAGGACGCGCGCTTCGTCAACAATCCCATGGTCACCGGAGCGCCCTTCATCCGCTTCTATGCCGGCATCCGCCTGATGTACCAGGGCCGCGCGTTTGGTTCGCTGTGCGTAATCGATACCGAACCGCGCATCCTGCGCGCCCACGAACGACAGGCCCTGGAAGAACTGGCCGCTCTGGCCACCGACATCCTGTCGCTGCAACTGCTGGAAGCGAACCGGCAGTAATCCCCCGAGCAGCGCGCGGGCGTCAGCACACAAGTCCCGGCCCCAGGCGCTGCTCATTGCACCATCCCCAGCCATTCTTCCAGGTCCTCCGCCGGCATCGGCCGTGCGATCGCGTAACCCTGCGCGAAGTCACAGCCGAGGTGATGCAGGATCCGGGCGGTGCGCTCGCTCTCCACGCCTTCGGCCACCACGCTGAACCCGAGCTGGTGCGCCAGATGGATGATGGTCGGCACGATCACCTGATCGGCCTCATCTTCGGCCAAGCTGCGGATGAAGGAGCGGTCGATCTTCATGATGTCGGCCGGAATGCTCTTGAGGTAGGACAGGTTGCTGAAGCCGCTGCCGAAATCATCGATGGCGACCTGCACGCCCAGTTCACGAATGGCCTGCACGCGCTGGCGCACCACCTCGGGATTGCTGGCCATGGCGCTCTCGGTGAATTCGATCTCGATCAGGCCCGGCGGTACCGCATGCTGTTTCAGTTGCGACGCCAGCAGGCGCAAGAGCTCGTCGGACTCGAAATCGCGCGCCGAAGTATTGATCGCAATCGGCACCACCAGCCCGCGCGCGTGCCATTGCGCCGCCTGCGCCACCGCATGGCGCACCACCCAGGCCGTGATCTGGCGAATCTGCGCCGTCTTCTCCGCCAGCGCGATGAACACCGCAGGAGAAATATGCCCCAGCACCGGGTGCTGCCAGCGGATCAGCGCCTCCACCCCGACGCAGCTGCCGTCGCGCAGGCGCACCTTGGGCTGGTAATGCAGGCTCAGTTCATCGGCGGCCTTGAAGGCCATCGGCAAGGCCGAGAGCAGCCAGAAGGCATTGCGCTGGTTTTCCGCATGCACCGATTCGAACTGGCGCGGACACACGCCTTCTTCACGGCTCACATCGATCACCGTCAGCAGTGAGCGCACCACGTCGCTACCGGCAATCTCGTCCACCGCCGGCAGCACGCCGATGGCGATGTCGAGCTGGTGCGGAATGCCGTGGATCTCCAGTGACTGCACGAACTGCTGCCGCACGTTGGCGATATGTTCCTGCCGCTGCGCCGCGCTGCCGTCATGCAGAAAGACGAAGGTGGTGGTCGTGACCCGATACACGGGCTGGCCGTCCAGCGCCTCGCACAGCGCACGGCTGACCTGCACCAGGAAGGACTCGGCATAATCCCAGCCGAGCGCCTTGACCATATCGAACAGATATTCACGTGAACAGACATCGATACCCAGCGCCGCACATGGGGCGCCGCCAACGCCCTGTACATGCGCCCGTGCGCGCAGTACTTCCATCAAGCGGGCGCGATTGGGCAAACTCGTCACATGGTCGGTATACCCGCGGTTGCGCAATTGTTCCAGCCGCTCCATGACCATGGCCGCGAGCTGCTCCAGCCGGTCCTGGTCGCTCGGACTGAAATACTGGCGCGGACGATGATCGATCAGGCACAGCGTGCCCAGCGCATGCCCCTGCGGCGACACCAGCGGCGCGCCCGCATAGAAGCGGATGTGCGGCGCACCGGTCACCAGCGGATTGTCGCGAAAACGCGGATCCCGATGGGCATCGAGCACCACCAGGCCATTGCGGGACAGGATGGCGTGGGCACAGAAGGACATCGAGCGCGGCGTCTCATGGACCGGCAGGCCGGCACGCGACTTGAACCATTGCCGCTCGTCATCCACCAGCGACACCAGCGCAATCTCCACGCCGAAGAGCGTGCGGGCCAGTTCGGTGATCTGGTCACAGGATTTGTCGGGCAGCGTGTCGAGCACGCAATAGCCCTGCAGCGCCGCCAGGCGGGTACTTTCATCGTCCGGCAAGCGCGCCTGCACTGCGTAATCCGTGTAGTCGGTAGGTTCAAAAAACACGAATCAGCCCATCACCCGTGCGGCCGGTGCCAGCCTGAAGGTCGAGACCAGGCGTGCCAGCGCACCTGCCTGCGAGGTGAGCGCCTCGGCCGCAGCGGCGGCCTGTTCCACCAGCGCCGAATTCTGCTGGGTGGCTTCATCCATGTGGCCGATGGCATCGTTGACCTGCTCGATGCCCTCGCTCTGCTCGCGGCTGGAGAGACTGATCTCGGCGATCACGTCGGTCACCTTGCGCACGCTGGCGACGATCTCATCCATGGTCTGGCCCGCCCCCTTGACGCGCCCGCTGCCACTTTCGACCTTGGCCACGGAGGCCCCGATCAGTTCCTTGATTTCCTTGGCTGCCGCTGCGCTGCGCTGGGCCAGCGTCCGCACTTCCGAGGCCACCACCGCAAAGCCGCGTCCGCCTTCACCGGCGCGTGCCGCCTCGACGGCTGCATTGAGCGCCAGGATGTTGGTCTGGAACGCGATGCCATCGATGACGCTGATGATGTCCACGATCTTGACCGAGGATTGACGGATGTCTTCCATCGTCGCCACCACCTCGCCCATCATGTTGCCGCCCGTGACCGCAATCTCCGAGGCCGAGGCCGCCAGGGTATTGGCCTGCTCCGCATTGGCCGCACTCTGGCGTACGGCCGAGGTGATCTGTTCCATGGCGCTGGCGGTTTCTTCCAGCGAACTGGCCTGGCGTTCAGTGCGTCCGGACAGGTCCACATTGCCGGAGGCGATTTCGGTGGACGCACGTTCGATCGCATCGGTCCCTTGCCGGACTTCGCCGACGATGGCAGCGAGGCTGTCGCGCATCATGCGCAGGGCATGCAGCAGGCTGCTCTTATCGTTGGAGCGCGTCGCCACTTCCACTGCCAGGTCGCCGTGCGCAATGCGCTGCGCGATTTCCATGGCATAGGCCGGCTCGCCACCGAGCTGGCGCAGCAGACCGCGCGTGATGACGACGGCCACGGCCACCGCGATCAGGATTGCCACCACGGCCAGCGTGGCGATCAGCTTCAGGGCATCGGTGGCGGAGCGCTCCGACTGCTCGCCCGCTGCCGTGCTCTGGCCAGCGATATCGGCGATGAGCCGGTTGATGTCGGCCACGATCTTGCGCCGCAAGGGGCTGCAATCATTGACCAGGAAACTGCGATAGGCCTCCATCGCCCCGCTCTCGCGATACTGGCGCGGACGCTTGAGTTCATCGGCCATCTGCAGCAAGCCCGTCCGCACGGCGGCGAAATGCGGGTTGCCGGCCAGTCGCGTTTCCAGCTTCTGCAGTTCGGCGAGATACAGCGCCTTCTGTTCGTCGACGATCTTCAGTTCGGTCTGCGCATCGGCATCGCTGAGAAAGACATAGGCATTGCGCGCGGCGATGCCGGTCTGGTCCAGCGCTTCCCGCGCCACGTAGAGCGGAGCCAGGCTCTCGTTCTGGACTTCATTGGCACGCTCGACGGAGGACCGCAGTCCATTGATGCCCACCATGGCCACCCCCACCAGCACCAGCATCATCGCGAGCAGGCTGGCGAATCCCAAGGTCAGCTTGACGCCGATCTTCATGTTTGACACGAACTTCATTAGCTACCCCGAATGGCGTCTGCGACGCAGATATAAAAAATATGCAAGTTATTACAAAACACCCCAACCTTTCGGTCGCATATTTCATAAATTTTGCACTATTTACGCACACAAAGGTCTTACCAGCAAATGAAAGTTGCAGCATTGTCGGGTTTACATCACACCATGAGATTTCTGTTGCGAAAATGCGAGCCGGGGCGAGGCGAAGTGTACCGGCGACGCGCCAAATTGGTGCGCGGAAGCCTTCCTGACGGAACGGGGCGTTTCGGATCGGGACCGGACGAAAAAACCGTTAGCCGATTAGCAAGGGCAAAAAAAGCGACCGGATGCCCCGGTCGCTCGCCATGAAGCCACTGCACTGAACTGCTACGCCGTGAGCACCACCTTGCGGCACTCCTCGCGCTTTTCATTGAAGATCCGATACCCTTCGGCCGCCTCCTCCAAGGGCAGGCGATGCGTGATGATCGCCTCCGGACGGAGCCAGCCATCCTCGATGCTGGCCAGCAGTTCGGGCATGTAGTGCTGCACGTGGGTCTGGCCGGTCTTGATGGTCAAGCCCTTCTCGAAGATATCGCCGAACAGGAAACCGTGGATGAACCCGGCATACACGCCCGGCACGCTCACCGTCCCGCCGCGCCGCACCGAGGCGATGCAGTGGCGCAGTGCCTGGCCGCTGCTGCCTTCGAGCTTGAGATTGGTCATCGCGGTTTCCAGCACGCTGCCCTTGGCCTCGAAACCGACAGCATCGATTACCGCATCCACACCCCGGCCTGCGGTGTTGGCGATGATGTACTCGCCGGGATCGGTGTGGTCGAAATTGATCGGGATGGCCTTGTATTGCTCCGCTGCGAAGCGCAGCCGGTAATCGTGGTGATCGACGATGAAAATCTTTTCCGCGCCGAGCATGCGCGCACAGGCGGCCGCCATCTGGCCAACCGGACCCGCACCGTAGATGCCCACGCTGGAGCCCTCGCGCACACCGGCGTTCTTCACCGCCTGATAGCCGGTCGGGAGAATGTCGCTCAGGAACAGTACCTGCTCATCGGCCAGCGGCGAGTCGATGCGGATCGGGCCCACATCGGCCTTGGGCACCCGCACATACTCGGCCTGCCCGCCCGGCATGCCGCCATACAGGTGGCTGTAGCCGAACATGGCTGCGCCTGAACGGATGCCCTTGCCATTCATGATGGCACCGCGGTCAGGGTTGGTGGTTTCGCAGGCGGCATACAGATGCTGATCGCAGAAGAAGCACTGGCCGCAGGCGATGACGAAGGGCACTACTACGCGGTCGCCTTTCTTGAGGCGTTTGACGCCGGGGCCGGTCTCGACCACCACGCCCATGAATTCATGGCCGAGGATGTCGCCGGCCTTGGTGGCGGGAATCTTGCCGCGATACAGGTGCAGGTCGGAGCCGCAGATGGCTGTGGCGGTGACTTTCAGGATGATGTCGTCGGCCTCCTGAATGATGGGATCGGGAACGGACTCGACCCGCACGTCATGGGCGGAATGGTAGAGCAGTGCGCGCATGGGTTCTCCTTGGATGAGCT
This sequence comes from Herbaspirillum sp. UBA812, assembly GCF_002296545.1. Classification (NCBI taxonomy): domain Bacteria; kingdom Pseudomonadati; phylum Pseudomonadota; class Betaproteobacteria; order Burkholderiales; family Oxalobacteraceae; genus Herbaspirillum; species Herbaspirillum sp. UBA812. Next base: position 8,444 of record NZ_DBIC01000266.1, read on the forward strand.
GGTCGCGGGCGGCGCGGGACGCGCCGGGTAATCGACAACGCGGATGCGTCAGCGCGGCGCGCGGGCATCGTCCTGCACGATGTCGAACTCGGGCTTGGCGATTTCCTTGTTGGCGTTATCGGTACTGGTTTCACGCGCCTCGACGTGATCGCTGCGAGCGGGACGGTTGGTGGCCTCGCCACTGGATTGGGCGGGCGACGGATTTTCACGGGAAGGCAGTTTGGATTCGATAGCCATGCGGATCTCCTGGGTGGAAAGAAAAACGACGGAAAGATCACACTAACCACCCCGGCCCCGCACGACCATCAGCGCGCCACGCCTAGCCTTGTGGGCAGCGGCTGTCGGACGCGTCAGCGCGGCTTGATGAGCGCGCCCGCAGCTGGCAGAAACGAAGTCCCGGCTGCCGCGCCTCCTGCATCGCTGTCAGCGAAGGTGGCCTGCACACGCGGCACTGGCCGACATACACGGCGCGCTCGCCGCAGTAGCATCGTCAACGCCTTCCGTACTGCGGCCGCCTCCCTGACGAGCGAGCGCGCAGTGCATCCATCCATGCACAAGGAGACCGCAATGACCGACGCACTGAACAAGCATACCCACCCCGCCGATACCTCCGGCCCGCAAGACCTGCAGGCCAACAACCCACGCAGCGGTACCAATGAGCGCGACATGCTGGACCGTGGCGAGCAGACCGCACCGGGCGACAGCGACAAGGCTGCCTCCCGCAACAAGCCGGAAGGCGACAATTATTCGGAGCAGGACATGCGGGAGAACAGCCCGCAGCTTTAAGAAGTGCCTCATCTCTCTCCCCAAGGGAGGGAGATTGAGCCAGCCGACAGATCAATGAAGCTCATCCTATCAACACCAGAGATCAATCCTCACGGTCGAACTCGGCCAACACCATCTCCACCTGCAGGCACTGCAGTTTCAACTCCTTGATGGCCCGGCGATAGCGGCGGAAGTTGCGCCGCTCGGGTACACCTTCCCCACTCTTGCTGACCCGCACCACGTCATGCACGATGCCCTGCAGGATTGCTGCCGCCTGCTCGTGCGAGGCCTTGAGACGGTTCACTCCCTCGATCAGCGCTTGTTTCTTCTTCATGATGGAATCCTGTTTTTGCCGGTATGGCAGAGCGCCCGACGGGCGACGGTCCAGCCCGGCCATGCACATGCGATGCATTGAACAAGCCATTGAGTGATTTGCCCCGTGTTGGTTCCGGGACTCGCCTCCCCCGCCTCCAGGCACACGATGAAAGATTGATCGATGCAAGAGATGCGGCGGCATCCATTCATCGTTTCAAGAGATAGGTTCGATACCTCTGTGTTCTCTGCTGCCGAGCTGCGAGCCGCCGCGCCAATGCCAGAGCAAAGACTCTTCTTCAGTGATGCTGGCAAGACTGACAGCACGCACCGCCCCCTGATCGGGAAAGACACCGATATCACGTCAAGGGCAGGCTGCCTAAGATGAAGACTCGTAGGGAAGACAAAGCCCTGCGGAATTTCCCCCCTCTCATGACACAAGGAGATACATCATGGCAAACCAGAACCAAGGCTCGACCAGCAACCGCGGCTTCGCTTCGATGGACGAAAACAAGCAACGCGAGATCGCCAGCCAGGGCGGCAAGGCCGCCCACGAAAAGGGCAGCGCGCACGAGTTCAGCTCTGAAGAAGCGCGTGAAGCCGGCCGCAAGGGCGGCCAGAACAGCCACGGCGGTGGCAATCAAGGCAATAACCGCTAAGCGGTGCGTTGCTGAAGACAGAGGGCCCTGCGGGGCCCTTTTTACCATGCGGAGACGGGCCCGTCCTTCTTGAAGGGACCGGCCCGTTGTTCGCGTGACGACTACTTGACCGTGATGTTGATCCCGTGCGCCATCATGTGGCCATAGGAGCGGTGCTCGCCATCGGCGAACTGGGCCGTCAGCTTGTACTTGCCGGGAGGAAGCGTGACCATCGTTTCGGTCTGCCCGTCATCCAGGTGGATATGGGTCTCATCGTGCGGAATGACTTCGCCCTTCCCCACGGCACCGTGATTGATGAGCAGGTGATGATGCCCGGTGCCCTCCACCACCTTGCCCGCCGGGCGGGTCGTCATGGAATGCGCCGCCAGACGAACGCGGAAGGGACTGGTCACGGTCTGCCCGGTCTTGGGTTCGAGGATGCTGAGCGTAGGCTCATCCGCACGGGCGGGTGCGGCCTGCAAGGCCAGCATCAGCAGGCTGCCGCAAGTGGCGGTCAACAGGGTACGTCGGAAAACAGGGTTCAGCATGGTGGGCTCCTGGTGAGATGAAAGAAGAGGAATGACGTGCACATGGCGTGTACATAGCGTGCACATGGCGTGCATATGGCGTGAACAGCGCGTGGAATCGGGTCGCAGCAATCCGGCTGCGCTCATCCTTTGCGAACGTCTTCAGATGGACAAGGGGCTGCGCTCCTCGGGCGGCAGCCGCGCATGCAGCTTGGCCAGCAGGCTGCGCAACTGGGCGCGGTAATCGAGCACCACACTGCGCTCGCAATACGGGCTCCATGCCGGGTCGAGCGCCAGCTCGTCCGGGTCGCCTGCCATGGCGGAAAGCGAACGGCGTGCCGTCGATATGCCCGGCGGCGGCAGCCGTACCTGTGTTGCCTGGCCCAGGCTGTGACGCAGTTCCAGCAAGGTCAGCGCCACGGTGCGGTACTTGCGGGGTGGCTCCAGTTCCACGCCGCAGGCGGCGCAGATCAGCAGCAGCTTGCTCCGGGCGTCCTGCGTGCCATGCGCCTGCCGGCCTTCGTTCCAGCCGGCCCCGAACAACAAGGGACCAGCATGGTTGAGATAGGCTTCCAGGCAGAACGACAGCATCATCAGTACCGACAGATAGACCCAGCGCGAACCGGACTGCTCTTCGCCCGCTTTCCTGATGAGCACTTCGGCACCGCGCCAGAGTTCCACATAGGTGAGTGACCCAGGGGTGAAGTCCGGTTGATCGGCAACAGTGAGGTCGTTCACGATCGCATTTCTCATGACAAGGCCGTGTCCATCACCATCATCAGCACGAAACCGATGATCAGGCAGCAGGTCGCCGCCAATGCATCGCGTCGCCGGTGCGGATCGGGAATCACCTCATGCGCCAGCACGAACAGCATGGCACCGGCCGCCCCACCCAGCGCCCACGGCAGCATCGCTGCCGAGAGCGACACCAGCGCCGCCCCTGCCACCGCTGCCAGCGGCTCAACCAGTCCGGAGAGGATGCCGCAGCCGATCGCATCGGCGCGGGAATAACCGATCCCGCGCAAGGCGGTGGCCACGATCATGCCTTCCGGGATGTCCTGCAGCGCGATGCCGAAGGTCAGCACCGAGGCCTGCTCGGGTGCCACGCCGCCATACGCCACGCCGACGGCCAATCCTTCAGGCAGGTTGTGCAGCCCGACCGTGAGCACGAACAGCCAGACACGGCGCAAGGCTGCCTGGCGCGCGAGATCATCATGGCCCTGTCCTGCGCGCTGCAAGGCCAGTACCAGCAGCGCGCCACACAGTACGCTGGCGCCGGCGATGAGACTGGCCATCTGCTTGCCGGCCCCGGCTTCCTGCAGGCTGTGCAGGGCGGGCAGGATGAGCGAGAACACCGAGGCCGCCAGCATCACGCCGGCACCGAATCCGGTGCAGCAATCGGCCATGCGCGGCGAGAAGCGACGTGAGAAGAACAGCGGCAGGGTGCCCGCCGCTGTCGCAGCGGCAGCGGCCATGCCGCCGCAGTAG
>NZ_DBIC01000266.1:12474-23870 GCF_002296545.1 Herbaspirillum sp. UBA812
CGCAGTAGGCGCGCCAGATGCGTTCATCCTGCGCGCTCCACCAGCCGATGAGTGCAGCCAGCACCAGCACGCCGCCGGCCACCATCGGCCAGCTCAAGCGGATCGCGGCAGGCTGCTCGGCCGCCCCTGCGACTTCGGTGGAAGAGGCACAGGAGTTGGCGGTGGCAGCGGCCGGCTCCAGCGGTGCCAGATGCGTCAGTGTGGTCACGGAGGGCTCGACTTTCTTGAGCATGTTGTCCTTGCTTGTGTGCTGTGCTTGAGCCTGTCCTCCGTGCGGAATGATGACAGTCACGGAGGAGGATGAAAGTCTCCGAGTCTAGCGATGCTCCGCCTCGGCTTCCATCGGACTAACACTGAATGTCGGACCTGTGGTCGTCCGACGGCGGCTGCTGCCGCGCTAAGGATCTCCGACACGTTTCATCGTTACCGCGCACCGCAAGTTTTCCGCTCCCGCCGATGGTATGGCTGAGCACTCGCCTCCTAGCATGAAGGCTCTGTTGGACGTATCGCCTCAAGCCATGCTGCCAAGCGATCACGTCCAGCGTCTTTCCCTGTTCAATCCCTCGACCTCAACAAGGAGTCCGACATGTTCGCTCACAACAAGCGTCTGCAATACACGGTACGCGTCGCCGGCCCCAATCCCGGGCTGGCCAATCTGATGCTGGAACAATTCGGCGGCCCGCAAGGCGAACTCGCCGCCGCCTGCCGCTACTTCACCCAGGCCATTGCCGAGGACGATCCCGGCCGCAAGGACATGCTGTTCGACATCGCCACCGAAGAATTGAGCCACCTGGAAGTGATCGGCAACATCGTCGTCATGCTCAACAAGGGGGCCAAGGGCAAGCTGGCCGAAGGCGTGGAAGAAGAAGGCATCCTCTACAAGGAAATCACCGGCGCCGGCAACGACAGCCACATCACGCAAGTGCTCTACGGGGCTGGCGCACCGCTGGTCAATTCGGCCGGCGTCCCGTGGAGTGCGGCCTATATCGACACCATCGGCGAGCCGACCGCCGACCTGCGTTCCAACATCGCCGCCGAGGCACGTGCCAAAATCGTCTACGAGCGGCTCATCAACCTCACCGATGACCCGGGCGTGAAGGAAGCGCTGGGCTTCCTGATGACGCGCGAGATCGCGCACCAGAAGTCGTTTGAAAAGGCGCTCTATTCCATCCGCCCCAATTTCCCGCCGGGAAAGCTGCCTGGCGATCCTCGCTTCTCCAAGGTCTACGTCAATCTCTCGCAAGGACTGGGCGAACAGACCGGACCGTGGAATGACGGCGAACAGTGGGAACGCCTGGACGGTGCTGACGCGCTGACCCCGGTCGACGGCGGCGACGGCCAGGCCACGGTCGAGCTCAATGCAGAGGAACAGGCCATGCTGGACCAGATGGCGGCGCGTACCGCATCGGCCCAGGATGGTGAACCGCTGACCGGCGCCGAGATTGGCTCGGCCGATCCAGAGATGAACCTCAAGGCCAAGAAGCCCTGAGCACTCTGATTGCCCTGACCCCGGGCGTATCCACGGTGGTGCCTTGTCATCGGCAAGGCACCACCTCGTCACCGAACCTGACAAGGAGAATGCCATGACCACCGACGTCAACGAAAATCTGCTCGCCTGGCTCAAGGATGCCCATGCGATGGAACAGCAGGCCGAGCACATGCTCAAGGCCCAGGCCAGCCGCATCGATCACTATCCCGAACTGAAGGCACGGCTGGAATCGCACCTGCAGGAAACGCTGGGCCAGCAGGCGCTGGTGGAGGGCTGCATCAAGCGGCTCAACGGCAGTGCCTCCGTCTTCAAGGACCTGGCCGGCCGCATGACCGCCTTCGCCCAGGCAGCCGGCGGCATGACCCAGCACGACGAAGTGGTCAAAGGGGCCATTGCCGGTTATGTCTTCGAGAACCTGGAGATCGCCTGCTACACCTCGCTGATTGCCGCTGCACGCGAGGCGGGGGACAGCGAAACCGAACGCGTCTGCGAAGGCATCCTGGAACAGGAAAAAGCCATGAGCACCTGGATGCTGAACCACCTGCCCACGGTCACGCACGACTTCCTCGTGCGCTCGGCCACACCGGGCCAGAAGGCCAAGGTGTAGTGCGTCGGATGCGGTCCATCCGCATCCGGAACTGCGACACTATTGCGAGGAGATTTCGATGACGACGCAGGAACCGACCGTGGCAGCCTTTCCCTTCCCCACGCTGGACAGTGCCCAGCGCGCCTACGACGCCTTGCGCGAACGCGGGTTAACAGCGGAGCAACTGGAATTGCGCGTGATGGATGACGAGGCCGGTCCGTCCAGCGGCAACTTCATCCTGGAATACAAGGAAACCGATGTGCACTTCGACAGCAGCTGGATGGACATGCTGGGCAGCCGCGATGATCCCAACGTGGGAGCGGGCCGGCAAGATGTGTTCTGGTCCTGCGAAGCACTGCTGCTGGTGAGCACGCGCGACCCGCACGTGCTCAATGCCCTGCAGGAAGTCTATGGCGCCAGCAGCACGGCGTTCGATGCCGCGCGTCAGCCGCGCAAGGGCAGGCCGGGCTGAAGCACGGCCGTTTGCCGCGACTGCAGCCAGGGTTGGACCTGGTCCGCCGCCAGCGGCACCGCAAACAGATAGCCCTGTCCATACATCGCCCCCAGGCCGCGCAAGCTCTGCAGATGCGCCGGCGTTTCCACCCCCTCCACCACACAGGCCAGTTGCATGTCATGCGTGAGTGCGAGCAGTGACTTCACGATCTTGTGGCTGACCGCATTGTGCTCAATGTCGGCGACGAAACTCTTGTCGATCTTGATGCGCGTCAGGGGCAAGGCGTGCAGGTGGCTCAGGCTGGCATAGCCGGTGCCGAAGTCATCGAGCGTGATGCCACAGCCCAGCTGACGCAAGGTCGTGACCAGTTGGCGCGATTTTTCCAGATCCTGCAGCACCGCCGTCTCCGTGATTTCCAGATCCAGCCGCGCGGGATTGAATCCGGACGAGCGGATGACCTGCACGATCTGCGCCATGCCTTCGCTGGTGTTGATGTCGTTGGCCGAGAGATTGAACGACAGCCGGAGCGAGGGCGGCCAGCTCGCCGCAGCCTGCAGCGCCTTCTTCAGCAGGATCACGCTCAACTGGTTGATGATGCCCATGCGTTCGGCAGCGGGAATGAATTCCATCGGCGCCACGCTGCCCTTGACGGCGCTGTGCCAGCGTGCCAGGGCTTCAAAGGCGATCGGCTGGCAATCATCCAGGCGCACGATGGGCTGGAAGAACACCGACAGTTCGCGATCGAAGTCGGCCAGTCGCAGGGCCTGCTCGATGTTGGCATTGCGCTGGATCTGCGCCTTGTCCTGTTCCGAGAACAAGGTGACGGTACCGCGCCGTTCGCGCTTGCCCTGATACAAGGCATAGTCGGCATGCTCATAGAGCGAGCTGGCATCCACCGCCATGTCGGGGAAGGTGGCCACGCCTACCGAGGCAGCAATCTGCACCGTCGCCTTGTAGAGTACGAAAGGCCGCCGCAGCGCGGCGCAGATACGGTCGCCGAATTCGGTGAGAACCTCATTGCTGAGATCGGCATCGATGATGATGGAGAACTCGTCGCCGCCCAGGCGTGCCAGGTGGAAACGCTCGTCCAGGCACACGGCCGTCAGCCGCTGCCCCACTTCCACCAGCAACTGGTCGCCATGGGTGTGGCCATACAGGTCATTGACGGCCTTGAAGCCGTCGAGGTCGAGGATGGCCACGGCAAAGCGCTGTCCATTGCCGGTGGCGCGGGTACAGATTTCGTTGAGCTGGGCGAAGAACTTGCGGCGGTTGGGGATCTGCGTGAGCGAGTCGAGGTTGGCCAGGCGCAGGTTCTCGTTGCCCAGCAGCGCCGTCTTGACCTGCGCTTCGATGAGCCGCGTGAAGTCGTTGTAGTGACTGTTGACGATGGCCAACATGCCAATGGTCACCAGCACCACGTTCATCGCTGCCGCCACGAAGGTCGGGATATGCGTATTGAGGAAGAAGACCGTGAAGATGCCGTTGACGATCAGCGCCACCGACAGCGCCGCCGAGCGCAGGTACATCAGGCAGAAGATGCAGCAGATGACGGTGATGCCCATGTAGAAGGCCACGTGGGCCTGGGCATAACTGTCGCCGTAGGGAAACAGCATCACCGACCACAGCGAGAAACTCAGCGCAATCGGTGTTGCCAGGAAATTGGTGCGCTTGAGCGCCGCCGCGGCCATGCCGGGCGTCGGGTCGACATGCCGTCCGCGCCACCAGAAGATCAGGCGCGTCACGCACAACACCGTCAGCATGGCCGGGAAGTACAAGCTGAGCCAGTGCGGTGCCAGCGGGTAATAGGTTTGTGCCAGTGCCCAGCTGTTGATCAGCAGGATCAGGTACATCATCGGCATCTTGCCGGAGAACGCACGGTACTGCGCGATCAGCAGCTCGGGCTGATCGTAGCCGACGCGCCAGTAGGCGCGCACCATGCTCATCAATGAAGAAGCAGACATCCTGTGCTCTTGCCTTTTCTACTTTTACGCCGCAGCCAGGGAGCCTTGAGGGACCGGCATCAGCCATGCAAGCATTTGTCATCCGGGCTTCGATTATAGGCGGACGCGGGACACCGCAAACTCAGGAAAAGCCTGATGTAACCCCGCTTTCCGTCCGATGAGGCGACTTTGCCACGCATGCCGGAACGCTGCGTTTCGTGTGCACCCATGGGTCAGCGCCAAGGAAGAGCGTGATCGCATTTTCGGAACCAGCGGGCTGCAAGTCAGCCGCTTGTCCTACAGCATCCTCACAAAGGCTCATCTACAATCGGGCGACCACAGAAATCAAGGTCCGCCATGTCCGAGCATCTTTCTCGCGCTGATTCCTTGCCGCCTGCCGCCGGATCAGCCGTTGCCCTCCTCCCCGCCACGCCGCCGGCCCGCTACCCGGCCGCCTATCTTGCGCTCGATGCACAATGGCGCGTGGTGTATGCGGACGACGCTGCGCGGGCGCTGCTGGGCTCATCGCCCGGGTCGGGCGAAGCGACGGCGGGTGCCGTGCTGTGGCAGGTCTGGCCGGCACTGGCCGGCAGCCTGCTGGAAGAGGCCCTGCGCGCCACCCTGGCCGATGGCCAGAGCCGCCAGTGCCTTTACACCCCCGCCGGGCAGACGCAGTCGTATGAGGTGATCTGCACGCCGCAAGCGCAGGGCGTGGCGGTCAGCCTGCGGGCCGGCCGGCGCGAGTCCCTGCAGGTCCACCAGCAACGCGCCGACCGCAAGCTGCACGAGAGCGAGACGCGCTTCCGCCTCATGACCGGCGCGATCCCCCAGATCGTCTGGATCACCAATGACGCCGGCGTGCTGGAATTCATCAATGACCAGTGGCACCAGTACACCGGAGAGGCGCTGCACGAAGGGCTGGCCAGCCTCGACACCATGATCGTGCGCCACATCCATCCCGAGGACCGGGCGGACACCATGGCGGCCTGGCAACACGCACGCAGCGCCTGCATGGAAGTCTCCATCGAACACCGCATCGCCGATGCCCGCGGGCAATACCGCTGGTTCCTCACGCGCGGCAAACCGCAGCTGGAGGCCGGGAGCGGGCGGATCCTGCACTGGTACGGCACCTCCACCGACATCCATGTGCAGAAGGAAGCCATCGCCGAACTGGCCTGCCTCACGCGTGAGTCCGAACGACGACGGCGCTTCTATGAATCCTTCCTCTCCACCACGCCCGACCTGGCCTATGCGTGGGATCTCAATCACCGTTTCACCTACGCCAACCGCGTCTTGCTGCAGATGTGGGGCAAGACCTGGGATGAAGCCATCGGCAAGAACTGCCTGGAACTCGGCTACGAGCCCTGGCACGCCGAGATGCACAGCCGCGAGATCGAACAGGTGCGTGCCACCAAGCGCCCGGTGCGGGGCGACGTCCCCTTCAATGGCACCTTCGGCCGCCGCATCTATGACTACATCATCTTCCCCGTGCTGGGTCCGGACGGCGAAGTCGAGGCGGTGGCCGGCACCACCCGCGACGTGACCGAACGCAAGAACAGCGAGGCGCGCCAGCACGCCCTGTTCCGGCTGACCGAAGCGATTCGCTCGGCCGACTCCCTGGGCGACATCGCCAGCGCCGCCGCCCAGATCATCGGCGATGCGCTGACCGCACGCTGGGTCAGCTACAAATCGCTGGGGCCTGCGCAGCAGGTCGAGGAACTGGGCCAGTGGAGCTTCCACCAGGACGACAGCGCCGTCGCCGTCCTGGCCTTGCATGACGAGCGACGCGTCGCGCAGACCGTGCGCAGCGGCAGCGTGATGCTGGTCGCTGACGTCGGCACTGATGCGCGCACCGCGGCGCTGCGGCAGGAGCACCTGGCCTGCGGTGTGGCGTCGTACATGGACGTGCCGCTGCTCGACCACGAAAAACTGGTCGGCATCGTTCATGTCAGCAGCAACCTGCCGCGCACCTGGACCGACAACGAGCTGGCCATCGTGCGCGAGGTCAGCGAACAGACCCGTGCCGCCTTCGAACGCATCCGCAACCAGCAGGCGCTGGCGGCCAGCGAAGCGCGCCTGCGCGAGATCAACGAATCGCTGGAAGCGGAGGTCAGCGCCCGCACCAGGGAACTGATGGCCACCGAGGAGGCCCTGCGCCACTCGCAGAAGATCGAAGCCATCGGCCAGTTGACCGGCGGACTCGCGCATGATTTCAACAACCTGCTCGGCGGCATCACCGGCAGCCTCGACCTGATGCGCGTACGCCTGGTCCAGGGACGCGGCGATGAGCTGTTCCGCTACATCGACCTGGCCGCGCGCAGCGCGCAACGGGCCGCCTCGCTCACGCAACGGCTGCTGGCGTTTGCGCGGCGGCAGACGCTGGATCCGCGCCCCACCAACGTGAACGCCCTGATCGGCGGCATGGAAGAACTGATCCGCCGCACCATCGGCCCGGCCATCACGCTGGAGGTGGTCACGGCTGTCTCCCTGTGGCCGACCTTCGTCGATGGTCCGCAACTGGAAAGCGCGCTGCTCAACCTGTGCATCAATGCCCGTGATGCCATGCCCGACGGTGGACGCCTGACCATCGAGACCGCCAACAAGTGGCTGGATGACAAATGGGCGCAGGAGCGCGATTTGCCGACGGGCCAGTATGTCTGCGTCTCGGTGACCGATAACGGCAGCGGCATGCCGCCGGATGTGCTGGCGCGCGCCTTCGATCCTTTCTTCACCACCAAGCCGATCGGTGAAGGCACCGGCCTGGGCCTGTCGATGGTCTATGGCTTCGCGCGCCAGTCCGGTGGCCAAGTGCGCCTCTATTCGGAAGTCGGACAAGGCAGCACGGTCTCGATCTACCTGCCCCGCCACCAGCAGAATGCGGACGCCGAGGAAGCCGAACCGGCCCTGGCTCCGGCGGCCGCCGGCAGTGGCGAAGTGGTGCTGGTGGTGGACGACGAAGCCCCGATCCGCCTGCTGGTGGCCGAGGTGCTCAACGAGGCCGGCTACGTCACCCTGCAGGCGGAGGATGGCCCGTCGGCGCTGCGCATCCTGCACTCGGCGGCGCGCATCGACCTGCTCATCACCGATGTCGGCCTGCCGGGCGGGCTCAATGGCCGCCAGGTGGCCGATGCGGCGCGGGCGGCGCGGCCCGGATTGCAGGTGCTCTTCATCACCGGCTATGCGGAAAACGCCGCCGTCGGCAATGGCCACCTGCCCGCCGGCATGCAGTTGATGACCAAGCCGTTCAAGATGGACATGCTGGCACGGAGGGTGCAGGACATCCTGGAAAGCCGCACCAAGGCCGAGCAATTACCAAACGATATAAATAATTATGAATAATTAATCATTGCGATCGTTCTGGCAGTTCTGCCCGTTCTCATCGCTCTCACAGCTCTGACCGCTCGCCTGCGGCGATGCTTGTGAAAACGCACCCAGGCGCCACGATACGTTATGCGCCGCCGCCCGCAGCAGGCGTGCCACCACGCCGTCGGCTGCCGTATCGAAACTGCCGCTGCTACCCATGACGGCCATCACCAGCGCCAGTTGTCCGGCGTGATTGAAAACCGGCGCGGCCAGCGTATGGATGCCCGGCACCGGGCGGCCCAGTGCCTGGTCCAGGGACAGTGTGCGAATCTGCCGCAGGCGCTCGGCGTAGTCATGGCGCAGGCTGCCGTCTGGGTGGCTGACGCTGTCGGGCTGGGCCCCTTCCATGCGGATCGCATCCATCGCCAGCGCACCGGCCAGCATGTCCGGCGGCAGGTGCGCCGCGCACACGCGCCCGATGGCGGTGTGCACCATCGACAGCACCGTACCGATGCGCAGGCTCACGTGCTGCGGCCGTGACGATTCCTCCAGCCGCACCACCGTCGGCCCCAGCGGACCAAACACCGCCAGCGCGACCGACAGGCCGGTGGCCTGCACCAGGGTAACCACTTCGGCCTCGGCTTCGCGCAAGGGCGAGAGACGCTGCAACGCTGCCAATCCGAGGTCGAGCGCCAATGCGCCGGGAAAGAAATTGCCCTGCGCGTCGCGCGCCAGCATGCCGATCTTCTGCAGGCTCACCAGATGCGGGAAGGCCTTGGCGGCCGGCATCCCGGCCAGCCGGGCCAGATCGCCCAGCGGCAGCGGACGAGCGGCTGCCAGCAAGGCGTCTAGCAAGGCGCCGGTGCTGTCGAGCGACTGGATGCCACGCTGGCTGCGGGTGCCGTCCTGATCGTTGTGCTCCGGTTCGGCTGCGGAACGGGTGCGCTTCATGCCGCCTCCTCTGCGGCTGCCGCAGAGGAGGCCAGCGTGGCCGCGATGGCATCGATGCAGAGCCGCAACTGGCGCGCCACCGTGCCGCGCCAGCCGGCATCGATCACGCCGCTGGAACCGATCACGGTGACCAGCAGCAGCAACTGCTGCTGTCCATCCAGCAAGGGCATGCACAGACTGGTCACGCCCGGACTGGGCAGGTCGACGGCGCGCTCCATGCCCCGCTTGCGGATGCCATCGAGTTCTTCCTGAAATTGCCGGAAGCGGCTCTTCGGCTGGCCCGGATGCTGCACGTCCCACAGCGCGTGCCAGTGCGCGGGTGCAACGAAGGCGCAATAGGTGCGTCCGGTGGCGGTTTCCGACAGGGCCATGACGGTTCCCACATGCAGGTTCACATGCAGCGGTTTGCCGGCATGGGCGTAATGCACGATGGTCGGGCCGGCCGGGGTAGGCAGCGTGATGGCCACGCTCAGGCCAGTCTCCTGGCTCAGCTGCTGCACCTGCGGCAAGGCCAGCCGATAGGCCGGCTCCTGCGCCAGCCGCGCCATGCCCAGGCGCAAGGCCAGCGGGCCGGATTCGTAATGGCCGTCGCCGGGGGTGCGCTTGATCAGGCCCAGCCGCAGCAGGCTCACCAGATAGGTATGGGCTTGTGCCGAGGACAGCTCGGCGGCAGCTGCCAGCGCCACCAGCGGCAAGGGCTGGCGCGCTGCTGCCAGCGCCTGCAGCAGACGCCCGGCCACTTCCACGCTCTGGATGCCACGTTGTGTCTTGACGGGGGATGCACTCATCCGATGTTTCCAGGTTGACGATTTGCAATGCGGCCAATGTGGCACAACGGTCACGCCAGCGCGCTTCCTGCCCCATGGCACGGGAGCCTGGATTTTAATCCAACTCACGTGCAGCGCAGCACAAACCAGCCATGGTGCAGAAAACGTCAATTAATCTTCAACAAGCATCTTTGCCATTGACTAATCAAATGGCGCTGACTAAGATGCCATCACCCTGCTCACCACAGGCAACAACAACAAGATTTGACCTGCATTGATCCATGACGGGTTGGACGGAGACCTCCCTTGATGGCGCAAGCCATGTCCAGCCACGTCTCCAACCCATCGACACTGAACGAGGCAGACATGGCCAAGGCTTTTGCATCCCAGGCGGATCTCGACGCCAAGAAGATCACCTTTGAACGCATCTCGGAAAACGCCTACGCGTACACCGCCGAGGGCGATCCCAACTCCGGCGTCATCATCGGCGACGACAGCGTGATGGTCATCGACACCACCGCCACCCCCGCCATGGCGCAGGATCTGATCGCACGCATCCGCAGCATCACCGAGCTGCCCATCAAGTACGTGGTGCTGACGCACTACCACGCCGTGCGCGTGCTGGGGGCCTCGGCCTACTTCAAGGAAGGCGGCGAGCAGGTCATCGCCAGCCGCGGCACCTACGAGATGATCGTCGAGCGCGGCGAGGCCGACATGAAGTCCGAGATCGAACGCTTCCCGCGCCTGTTCGCCGGCGTGGAAACGGTGCCGGGCCTGACCTGGCCGACCATGGTGTTCGAGAAGGAAATGACGATCTTCATGGGCAACCTCGAAGTGAAGATCGCCCATCTCGGGCCGGGCCACACCAAGGGCGATACGGTGGTCTGGATCCCCGGCCAGAAGGTGCTGTTCTCAGGCGACCTGGTGGAATACGACGCCGCCTGCTACTGCGGCGACGCCCAGCTCGAACCCTGGCCGGCCACCCTCGACGCGCTGGCCGCGCTGCAGCCCGAAGCCCTGGTGCCGGGCCGCGGACCGGCGCTGCGAGGGCGTGAACAGGTGGCGCAGGGCATCGCCTACACCAAGGATTTCGTCTCCACACTGCTGCGTGCCGGGCGCGAAGCGGTGGCCGGAAAGATGGGCCTGAAGGAAGCCATGGCCCACACGCGCCAGCTGATGGATCCCAAATTCGGGCAAGTCTTCATCTATGAGCACTGCCTGCCCTTCGATGTCACGCGCGCCTATGACGAGGCATCCGGCATCAGCCATCCGCGCATCTGGACTGCCGAGCGCGACAAGGAAATGTGGGCCGCACTGCAAGCCTGACCCGATTCGCCCGCGCCAGAACAGAGAAGAGAAAGGACAGCGAGGAGACACCATGAATCCCACCCCAGCGATCGATTACCAGCAGCAACGTTTCATGTACCAGCCCTGCCTCGAACAAACCCGTCCCGCCGATGCGGCCTTGCATCCGGTGGTGGTGATCGGGGCCGGTCCGGTCGGGCTGGTGACCGCCATCGACCTGGCCCGCCAAGGTATCCGCGTAGTGCTGGTGGACGATGACGACACCCTCTCCACCGGCTCGCGTGCGATCTGCTTTGCCAAGCGTACGCTGGACATCTTCGACCGCATCGGCTGCGGCCAGCGCATGGTGGACAAGGGGGTGGGATGGAACCGGGGCAAGGTCTTCCTGCGCGAAGAGGCCATCTACGAGTTCGATCTCTTGCCCGAATGCGGCCATGCGCGCCCGGCCTTCATCAATCTGCAGCAGTACTACGTGGAAGGCTATCTGCTGGAGCAGGCGCGACAGCACAGCCTGATCGAGCTGCGCTGGAAGAGCCGGGTCAGCGCCATTGCCCATCATGCCGATCACGAGGCGCTGACGGTGGAGACTCCCGAAGGCAGT
>NZ_DBIC01000266.1:24153-24336 GCF_002296545.1 Herbaspirillum sp. UBA812
AGACTCCCGAAGGCAGCTATCTGCTCAAGGCGCGCTACGTGGTGGCCGCCGATGGCTCGCGCAGTCCGCTGCGCAAGATGATGGGGCTGGAGAGCGTGGGCCATACCTTCCGCGACCGCTTCCTCATCGCCGACGTCAAGATGGCAGCCCCCTTCCCGGCCGAGCGCTGGTTCTGGTTCGATC
>NZ_DBIC01000031.1:0-2585 GCF_002296545.1 Herbaspirillum sp. UBA812
TCATCGACAGCAGGACCTTGATGTCGGTGAGCATCAGCTCCTGGTGCTGCTGCTCATGCTGCATGCCCAGTTCCAGCAAGGAGAGGAAGCCCGCCAGTTGCGGATGGGTCTCCCCCGCTTCGGCCGGGTCGGCCTCCAGCGCATCGATCAGCAGCAACATGCGTGCGTCGACCTGCTCGCGGTAGGCCAGTATGTCGTCCAGCGAGGGGCGCGTGAGCAGGCCGCGCTGCGGCCGCGGGAATTTTTCGCCGACGCCTTCGTAATACGAATTGAAGAGCACGCGGAACTGCGGATGGAAAGGCGTGAAGCCGCTCTGGAAACGCTCCAGCAGGAAGGTCTCGAAGAACCAGGTGGTATGCGCCAGATGCCACTTGATGGGGCTGGCATCGGGCATGGCCTGCACGCAGCAATCCTCTGCCGAAAGCGGCTCGGCGATCAGCAGCGACTGCCGGCGCAGACGCCGGTAGCGATCGCCCAGCCGTTCGCGCGGGCGATGGTTGACCTGCTGGACGGCGGCGTCGATGACCGCATCGATGGTGGCGGCAGTGGCCGCTGCGACCACCGCCATGGGTTGCTCGGCCAGCTCGTCGTCGTGGGTGGTAGCGCGATCATGGGTAATGACGGAAGGCATCCGGTCTCCTGCAAAAATCATTGAATCAACAGCGGCAAACGTCCTTCAACGCGCCTGTGCATGGCACACCGCGAACCAGCGCCGCTCATCGAACCACATGCGGCAATTGCCGAATCCGGCCTCTTCCAGCAGGCCGAGGATGTCCTGCTCGGTGAACTTGTGGCTGTATTCGGTATGGATGCGCTCGCCCTGGTGGAAGGTGCGACGTCCGCCCGGCCAGCGCACGATGAGGTCGCGCCGTGCTTCCAGATGCATTTCGATGCGCTGCTGGCGGGCGTTGTAGAAGGCCACGTGGCGCCAGTCGCGCGGGGCGAAGTCGGCCCCGGCCAGGGCGTTGACGTGGTTGAGCACGTTGAGGTTGAACGCTGCCGTCACGCCGATGGCATCGTCATAGGCCGCTTCCAGGACACGCGCATCCTTCACCAGATCCAGTCCGATCAGGATGCCGCCCTCACCCGGTCCGGCCGGCAGGGCCGCACGCACGCGACGCAGGAAATCCAGCGCCTGGGCCGGATCGAAATTGCCCAGCGAGGATCCGGGATAGAAGAACAGCCGGCGCTGCGCATCCACCGTCTCCGGCAGCGCCAGCGTGGCCGAGAAATCCATCGCCAGCGGCAGCATGGGCAGCTGCGGGAAGCGCTTCTGCAAACCCGCCACCGACTGATGCAGGAAATCGGTGGAAATATCCACCGGCACATACTGGCGCGGCCGCAACGCTTCGAACAGCGAGGCGGCCTTGATACAGTTGCCTGCACCCAGGTCGATCAGCGTACAGGACTGGCCGACGGCGGCAGCGATGGCCTCCTGATGCGCGGCGAAAATGGCCGCTTCGGTACGGGTAGGGTAATACTCGGGCAAGGCGCAGATGGCCTCGAAGAGCTTGCTGCCCAAGGGATCGTAGAAGTACTTGGGCGAGATGACCGCCTCGCGGGCGGCGAGCCCGGCCAGCAGTTCGGCGTGCGGCGCGCGTGCTTCCGGCGCGGCCTCGCGTGAGGAGGGGATCAGTGCGGGTTGGGCCAAGCGACTCTCCTTGCCTGTGTGGGGTTGGGATGATGCTGATGCCTGCTGCTGCGCTGCTCCGGCCGGGCTGATCACGCCGGAATCCGCATACTCTAGCAGGGCAATGCAGGCAAGCAATGGCTGACGAACAACATTGCGATACGCTTGCGGTCGCGCGATCCATGCGCGGACTGTCTATACTTATGCCTCTTCCGACTAAGGCAGCCGCCCGGTGGTTCAACGCAGCAACAAGATTTTCCCTGCGCTGCAGAGCGACTGGCCGTGTGGCAACATGCACGGCGCGCTTAATCTGGCCGTCTCAACTGCTCATCCATGTCCATGTCATCCACGACTCCTCCCCCTATTGCCTCCCCTGCTGCTGGCGTGACGCCCGCCGTCGATTCACCCACCGCGCGCAAATCGGCCCTGGCGGCGCTGCGCGGACTGGCTCCCTTCCTCGCCCCCTACAAGAAGCAATTCCTGCTGGCCGGCCTGGCGCTGCTGGTGGCAGCCGGTGCCACGCTGGCCGTGCCCTATGCGTTCAAGCAGATGATCGACCTCGGCTTTGGCGCCGCCGGCAGCAAGAGCGCCACGCACATCAACCTGTATTTCGTGGCGCTGTTCGGCGTAGCCTGCGTGCTGGGAGTGGCCACGGCGGCGCGCTTCTACATGGTCTCCTGGCTGGGTGAACGGGTGACGGCCGACCTGCGCAGTGCGGTCTATGCCCACGTGGTGACGCAGAGTCCCGAATTCTTCGAAACCACCAAGACCGGCGAAGTCCTTTCGCGCCTGACCACCGACACCACGCTCATCCAGACCCTGGTCGGCACCAGCATTTCGATGGCCCTGCGCAATGCCCTGCTGTTCCTGGGCGGCATGAGCATGCTCTTCATCACCAGTGCCAAGCTGACCTCCATCATCATCGTCATGCTGGCCGCCGTGGTGCTGCCCATCG
>NZ_DBIC01000031.1:2875-3827 GCF_002296545.1 Herbaspirillum sp. UBA812
CGCCGTGGTGCTGCCCATCGTGTTCTATGGCCGCCGCGTACGCAAGCTCTCGCGCGCCTCGCAGGACCGGGTGGCCGACGCCGCCGCCATGGCCGGCGAAATCCTCAACGCCATGCCGACCGTGCAGGCCTTCACCCATGAAGAGATCGAAGCGCGCCGCTTCGGCGACTCGGTCGAGCGCGCCTTCCAGACCGCGATGGACCGCATCCGTGCGCGTTCGCTGCTGACGGTGGTGGCGATCCTGCTGGTGTTCGGTGCCATCGTCTTCGTGCTGTGGCTGGGCGCGCATGCGGTCATGCAAGGCAGCATGAGCGGCGGCGAACTGGGACAGTTCATCCTTTACGCATCCCTCGTGGCGGGTTCGCTGGGGGCTCTGTCGGAAGTGATGGGCGACACGCAACGTGCTGCCGGTGCCACCGAACGCCTGCTCGACCTGCTGGCGGCGCAGTCGCCGGTGCAGTCCGTGCTGCTGCCGGAGAAATTGCCGCCGCGCACCGCCAATGGCGCCGCGCTGCAGATCGAGGCCGTGGACTTCCACTATCCCTCGCGCCCCGGCAGCGCCTCGCTGTCGGGCTTCTCGCTGGACGTGCGTGCAGGAGAAACAGTCGCCGTGGTCGGCCCTTCAGGGGCCGGCAAGACCACGCTGTTCCAGCTGCTGCTGCGCTTCTACGATCCGCAGCAGGGCAGCATCCGGCTCGATGGCGTGGACATCCGCTACCTGACCCTGCAGGATCTGCGCAATGCGATCGGCATCGTGCCGCAGGACACCGTGATCTTCTCGGCCAATGCCATGGAAAACATCCGCTTCGGCCGCCCCGGTGCCAGCGATGCGGAAGTGATCGCCGCCGCCCAGATGGCGGCAGCCCATGAGTTCATCGAACGCCTGCCGGACGGCTACCAGTGCTTCCTCGGTGAACGCGGCGTGCGTCTCTCCGGCGGCCAGCGCCAGCGC
>NZ_DBIC01000031.1:4115-18119 GCF_002296545.1 Herbaspirillum sp. UBA812
TCTCCGGCGGCCAGCGCCAGCGCATCGCGATTGCCCGCGCATTGCTGAAGAACCCGCCGCTGTTGTTGCTGGATGAGGCCACCAGCGCGCTGGATGCCGAATCCGAACGCCTGGTGCAAAGCGCCCTGGAAGCCGCCATGGTCGGGCGTACCACCCTGGTCATCGCGCACCGCCTGGCCACCGTGCAGCGGGCCGACCGCATCATCGTGCTGGAACACGGGCGCATCGTCGAGACCGGCACCCATGCCGAACTGGTGGCACGCGATGGGCTCTACGCCAGCCTGGCGGCATTGCAGTTCGAGACGCAATAAGGCAACACGCGGGGGGGTGCCGACGCACTTTTTGGAAATCCCCTAGACTGCGCATCTCGGCATCGTCCCGATGCCACGACATGACAGGAGTTCTTGCATGAGCAGTCAATTGTTTTCGCCGCTGACCCTGCGCGGGGTCACCTTGCCCAACCGCATCGCGGTCTCGCCGATGTGCCAGTACTCGGCCGAGGATGGCTTCGTCAACGACTGGCACCTGGTGCATCTGGGCAGCCGCGCCGTGGGCGGAGCCGGCCTGGTCATCATGGAGGCCACGGCGGTCGTCCCGGAAGGCCGCATCACCAGTGCCGACCTCGGCATCTGGAAGGATGAGCACGTCGCGCCCCTGCGCCGCATTACCCGTTTCATCGAACAGCAGGGTGCCGTCCCCGGCATCCAGCTGGCCCATGCCGGGCGCAAGGCCAGCGCCCTGCGCCCCTGGGATGGCCCGGCCGGCAGCGTGCCGGTGGCCGAAGGTGGCTGGCTGCCACAGGCACCCTCGGCCCTGCCCTTCGACACGACCTATACCGAACCGCATGCCATGAGCGCGGCAGAGATCGCCGCGCTGGTACAGGCCTTTGCCGACGCCGCCCGTCGCGCGCTGGCTGCCGGTTTCAAGGTGATCGAACTGCACGGTGCGCACGGCTACCTGGGTCACCAGTTCCTCTCGCCGCTGAGCAACAAGCGTACCGACCAATATGGCGGCAGCTTCGAGAACCGTATCCGCTTCCTGTTGGAAACGGTGCAAGCCACCCGCGCCGTCTGGCCTGCCGAGCTGCCGCTGCTGGTGCGCCTGTCGGCCACCGACTGGACCGAAGGCGGCTGGAACGCCGATGACACGGTCGCGCTCTCGGCCCGCCTGCGTGACATGGGTGTCGATCTGGTCGATGTCTCCACGGGCGGCAACCTGCCCTCGGCGGCCATCCCTGTCGGCCCTGGCTACCAGACCGGCTTTGCCGCGCGTGTAAAAACCGAAACGGGCATCGCCACCGGCACGGTCGGCATGATTACCGAAGCGATCCAGGCCGAGCACGTGCTGCGGACCGGCCAGGCCGACCTGGTGCTGCTGGCGCGCGAACTGCTGCGCGATCCCTACTGGCCGCTGCATGCCGCCCAGCAATTGCGCGAAGACGTGGCGTGGCCACCGCAATACGTGCGGGCGGCGTCCAGCAAGACGCCGTTGCGGCCGGATGTGCAATATGGCCGCAAAGAGGAATAAAGCGCGCCTCATCAACCGTTCGGACTGAGTAGCCGCCAAAGGCGGCGTATCGAAGACGTGGCTGCCGCAAGGTAGCCAAGCCTTCGATACGATCCTGGTGGATCTACTCAGGACGAACGGCATGTAGAGCGCCGCCCATGAAAAATGCCGATCAGCTTTTCGCTGACCGGCATTTTTCATTGCCTTGACGTCGGTGGAGCAATCAGCCCGGACGGCGCTTGTGGCGGAAGTACTCGATGATGCCCGGCAGGATCGACAGGATCACGATGGCCACGATCAACAGGCTCAGGTTCTTCTTCACGATGGGCAGGTTGCCGAAGAAGTAGCCGGCATAGCCGAAGCTGGCCACCCAGGCGATGCCGCCGATGACGTTGTAGAGGAAGAAGCGCGAATAGGTCATCGCACCCACACCCGCCACGAAGGGCGCGAAGGTGCGCACGATGGGGGCGAAGCGGGCAATGATGATGGCCTTGCCGCCGTGCTTCTCGAAGAAGGCATGGGTCTTCTCCAGGTATTCCTTCTTGAAGATGCGCGAGTTCGGCTTGTCGAACACCTTGATCCCCAGCATCTTGCCGATCTGGTAGTTGGTGCTGTCGCCCAGGATGGCGGCCACGATCAGGGTCAGCAGCATCAGGTGGATGTCATAAGCCCCGGTAGCAGCCAATGCACCGGTGACGAACAGCAGTGAATCACCCGGCAGGATGGGCGTGACCACCAGGCCGGTTTCGCAGAAGATGATCAGGAACAGGATCAGGAACAGCCAGGGTCCATAGGAAACGGCCAGTTCGGCCAGGTGACGGTCGATGTGGACGATGAAATCGACCAGGAACAGAAGGATATCCATAAGCCTGTGTGAAAGAGGGGAAGTGGCGAAAAGTGGGCATTGTACCAACAGCCTGCCACGCTCCCGTGAATTTTGATGCAGCGCCGCAGCGACGCCCTGCCCACCTGCCTTCCCAGGGGATTGATGAAAGTTTTTCCCTGCGGCGCAATCTGTTCACCTGTCCGCGTCCCACCCTCGTCGCCGCTGTGCGCCAGCCCGCTTCCCATGCGCTCTGGCGGCGGGATCGGCCGATTCCATCGGTAGCCGCTGGTCAGGATGCTGTCGTTGACGCTCCGGTCCGGCTCTACTACAGTCGTCCGCACCCGACCGCCCCACCACGACAAGACCAGCCAGCGCTGGCATCCGGGCCGGATGAACCCCTCAGGAGACAAACCCATGGAACTGAATCTGCAGGACCAGAAAGTGATCGTCACCGCCGGTGCCCAGGGCATCGGCCTCGCAATTACAGAAACGTTCATCAAAGCAGGCGCTCAAGTGCATGTCTGCGATATCAATGAGGCTTTCCTGGCCGATGCCCGTGCCCGCCTGGCAGGCGCAGCGGTGAGTTTCAGCCGCACTGACGTGGCCAGGCCCGAGGAGGTCGATGCCATGTTCGCCGACCTGGCCTCTCGCTGGGATGGACGGCTGGACGTGCTGGTCAACAATGCCGGCATCGCCGGGCCCACCCTGCCGGTGGAAGACATCGCCCCGGCCGACTGGGACCAGACCATCGCCATCAACCTGACGGGCCCCTTCCTCTGCACCCGGCGTGCGGTGCCGATGCTCAAGCAGAACGGCGGCGGTGCCATCATCAACATTTCCTCGGTGGCCGGTCGGCTGGGCTTTGCACTGCGCACACCCTATTCGGCCTCCAAGTATGGCGTCATCGGCCTGACCGAGACCTGGGCCATCGAACTGGGGCCGTCCAACATCCGCGTCAACGCCGTCTTGCCCGGCATCGTCGAAGGGCCGCGCCAGGAGCGCATCGTGGCGGCCAAGGCAGCGGCGTACGGCATCGAACATGAAGAAATGCGCGCTCGGCTGCTTTCCAAGGTCTCCCTGCGGCGCATGGTCAGCGCCCAGGATATTGCCAACCAGATCCTCTTCCTCTGCTCGCCCGCCGGCGCGGCCATCAGCGGCCAGAGCCTGTCGGTGTGCGGCAACGTGGAAACGCTGGCCTGAGCTGGCGCAACGGCCTTCTTTCCTTTTCCTTCATCTTTTCAGGAGCTAGCCCCATGGCCCAGCCTCGCAAAGTCATCATCACCTGCGCCATTACCGGTGCCATTCATACCCCCTCGATGTCGCCCTACCTGCCGGTCACGCCCGAGCAGATCCGCGACGAAGCCCTGGCCGCTGCCGACGCCGGCGCGGCCATCGTGCACCTGCATGCGCGCGATCCAGAGAACGGCAAACCGACGCAGGATCCGGACGCCTTCCGCAAATTCCTGCCGCAGATCAAGGCTGCCTCCAACGTGGTCATCAACCTCACCACGGGCGGCGCGCCGACCATGGGGGTGGAAGAGCGGCTGCAACCGGCCTTGCAGTTGAAGCCGGAAGTGGCGTCGCTGAACATGGGCTCGATGAACTTCGGCCTGTATGAAATGCTGAACCGCTTCAAGGATTTCAACTACGACTGGGAACAGCCCTACCTGGCCGGCTCCGATGACCGCATCTTCCGCAATACCTTCAAGGACATCGCCTACATCCTCGAATCCTGCAGCGCCAACCAGACCCGCTTCGAGATCGAGTGCTATGACATCGGCCATCTCTACACGGCCGCGCACTTCATCGACCGTGGATTGATCAAGCCGCCCTTCCTGATCCAGTCGGTCTTCGGCCTGCGCGGCGGCATCGGCAACGATGTCGAAGACGTCATGCACATGAAGCGCACCGCCGACCGCCTCTTCGGCGATGCCTACTTCTGGTCGGTGCTGGGTGCCGGGCGCGGCCAGATCCCGATTGCCACCATGGCCGCCGCCATGGGCGGGCATACCCGCGTGGGGCTGGAAGATTCCCTCTGGGATGGCCCCGGCCAGCTGGCCAAAAGCAATGCCGACCAGGTGCGCCGCATCCGTACCGTGATCGAGGCGCTTTCCTTGCAGGTGGCGACGCCCGACGAGGCGCGCGCGATGCTGCAGCTCAAGGGCGGACAGAACGTCGGATTCTGAGGCAGGCGCGGCCCCATTGATGACACCGGAGCGGGCGACCGCCTCCGGTGTTTTTCTTCATATTGCTGCGATGACAAGCTGTTGTGGCAACAGATGTTCGGGCCGTCGATAGGCTACAATCCCCCATCCTTTGGCCTCCCGGCCAGCCTCCCGAACATTGCAATGAAACAATACCAAGACCTCATCCAGGACGTGCTGACCAACGGCTCCTGGCAAGACAACCGCACCGGCATCCGCACCCTGAGCATTCCCGGGGCCATGATGCGCTTCGACCTGCAGAAGGGTTTTCCGGCAGTGACCACCAAGCGCCTGGCCTTCAAGTCGGTGGTGGGCGAACTGTGCGGCTTCCTGCGCGCCACCCGCAGCGCGGCCGATTTCCGCGCGCTGGGCTGCAAGGTCTGGGACCAGAACGCCAACGAAAACGCCGACTGGCTGGCCAATCCGTTCCGCACCGGCACCGATGACCTGGGCCCGGTGTATGGCGTGCAGTGGCGCGAATGGCCGGCCTACAAGCTGATCGACGCTGCGCACACCGCACAGATCGACGCGGCCCGTGCCAAGGGCTTTGCCATCGTCTCCTCGCTGCAGGACAACGGTGTGGAAAAGGTCCTGCTCTACAAGGCCGTGGACCAGCTCCGCGAGTGCCTGGACACCATCGTCAAGAATCCCGGCAGCCGCCGCATCCTGTTCCACGGCTGGAACTGCGCGGTGCTGGATGAAATCGCCCTGCCCGCCTGGCATTTTTTTGCGCCAAGCAAATTTTTTCCCACAGCTCAGTCCGGCGCTACGCGTCACTAATTTGGTTTTTTGTTGTGGGAAACGTTATCCACACGACGGTGCTGTTT
Source organism: Herbaspirillum sp. UBA812 (assembly GCF_002296545.1). Taxonomy (NCBI): domain Bacteria; kingdom Pseudomonadati; phylum Pseudomonadota; class Betaproteobacteria; order Burkholderiales; family Oxalobacteraceae; genus Herbaspirillum; species Herbaspirillum sp. UBA812. The sequence goes on from NZ_DBIC01000031.1 coordinate 9,479, forward strand.
TTGATTCTCTGCCGTTCATATATACCAGGCAATTTTTCAGCTTAGCGCCCAGCTACTGTGTTAATTGCGAACCAGCTTTCTCAGCGTCACCTCCGCAATTTAATTAAGCTCTGGAGTTTCCGAAGAGAAATGCCGAAAAATTGGCTTGCCCTACATCTACGTAATTCGTAGAATTATTTTCTGATGTACCCCACTAATGCCACCTTTCGCCAGACTAATGGCTTGCCTTTTGCCTTTCCAGATGCCATACACTCGGACAAAATCCGTCGAACCGCTATTCCCACGCGATAATGAAAATCGCTCATGCTTGCAATGTTTTGGGTTTACTTACCGGCCGCGCCGTCCCAGCTCGTATCCTTTGGCCTCCTGTAAAAGCAATTTCTTCACGCTTGGATTCGCATCACCGAGGCGCCGCTCTTCGACGTCGAACTTGAATATTTCGCCCAGTGCTGCCGCGACCCCGCAGCTTCGCGAAAGACCACCTTCACAGTGGACCAATAGTGTTCTGACTGAATCTGGGAGCGACTTTGAAAAGTCCAGTATCGCAGTCGCCTGCCGCTTCGTCATAGCATCAGGAAGCTTGGCTTTTGCTCGCTCTGAAAGGTCCGTAGACAAGAAATCGACATCAGCAAAGCTCATCCTTAGGAGAAAGGGATACTCCGGCAGTTGCGCTGGTGCCCGCTCGGGTGCCGTGATGGAAATCATAGCGACGCCCTCAATCAGCGGCAGTTGTTCCGCATCTGCCCTCGAAAGCGCCAGGACCTGTCGTCCGCTGGCCTGCGCCCGGTGGATTGCATCGAAAATTTCACGTGTGCGAGTGCTCATGCCGCAATTATTGCAGGAGAGCTCATCTCACTCAATCGGTCACAATCTCCCCTCCTCGACACTATCGGAAAATTCTTGCCGGTACTGCGCACAACGCCCAAAAAACGGCAATATTCTGTCGCTTAGCCAGGCCGCACATCCGTCAAAGTCGTGGAGGATACGCCACATCGTAGGAGCATTTAGAAATGTCTCCTGAAGAAAAAGAAGCGTTACTGGGAGCACGCGTGAAGAGTTTCCGCATCAATTTGTTGCGGATGGACCAAGCTACGTTTGCGGCGCACGCAGGCATCAGCGAACGCACCTTACGAAATTTGGAGAACGGAAATGGAAGTTCACTGCGGACGCTCGTTTTGGTCATGACGGGCATGGACCGGTTCTCCTGGCTGCTCTCGGCGGCGCCAGAGGTACTCAATCCCGTCGTCGTCACGAGAAAAGTGAAGCAGCGCAAGCGCGTGTTCAAGCCTCGCGCGAAGGTCACAGAATAGCGCCGCTTTACATGACCTAGCCCAACATGTGTTGTCTGCACAGTGCCGCCTAGCGTCGGCCAGCCCTCCCACTGAGCAAGGCCGTTTCATGGCAACGTTTCGCTCCTTGTTGGCAATTTCAATCCAGAGTTCTCGGGTGTGGGCGTGCCGAGAATCTTCTTTGGAGCTTGAAGATGCCAGAAATCCTTTCTCTTCCCGCGGTTACGCGGCTCAAGAAACGTGCGAAGACTATTGCACGTGTCACCGATATATCTCCAATTGCTACGCATGACCAAGTGGCGCACGAGGCTGGTTATAAGGACTGGGCTCAGATAAAGAAGTTTGGCACTCGAAAGATAGCTGAGTCTCGTTTTCACGTCACCACAGTTCTATTGAAACTTTCAACTTTGCTAGGACATCGCCCGCTATCCACCACGCTGCGATATTTCGAACTGAGGGGTGATGGCGGAAGTCGACCGCGACGTCCTGTAGCGAAACGAAAGTAGACAGGTTGCGTGCATAGCGCCTACGGCCTGCATCACATAGGTGCAGTAGCGTTCTCAGAGACCTCTTTACTGTAATTGGCCCTCTAAACTGATGAAATCTTGACTATCGTTAAGTTTGTAGATTCTGGCGTCCCTTACAATCAAAGCCAGAAATGCTCATAAGGCTCGCTATGGAGCTTCCACTTCAAACATCAACAATAGGCGATATCTCAATGCTATTCGCACCAGAAGGGTTCAAGGTTTTAGTACACCATCAACTAGAAGAGAAAATCCTCTTGGGGAAAGCGGGTAAGTGCAGGTACTGCGGAAAAGTAGAAGGAGAGGTTACTTTCAAGAAGATTGCTCACGCCCTACCCGAACTCATTGGGAACAAGTACCTGTTCTCATTAGATGAATGCGATGGTTGCAATGTTGCTTTCGACAAGGAACTTGAGAATAACTTGGCGAACTTTCTTGGCATTGCTAGAACTACGACTGGCGTCGTAGCAAAAAACGGAGTTCCCGCACACAAAACACAGAATGGAGAACGCCTTGAGAAAATTGGTAAGAACCATCTTTCCATCGAGTTGCGTGATTCAGAATTCGTCGCAATTGATAAAAATCGCAACATCCTCTCTTTCAACTCACAGAAGAGCACCTACGTTCCGCTGCAGGTCTATAAGTGCTTTGTAAAAATGGCGTTGGCGGTTTTACCAGAGGCTGATTTAAAAAACTATCAACAGTGCTTTGATTGGGTCAGATTCAATAAGCTTCCGGGGAAATTCAATAAGTCCGCGCTGAAGATTAGCGAGACCTTTGTTCCAGGCGAGAATCCTATCCCTAATATTTGGATTGCTCTGTTCAAACGCACGGGTGATAAAAAGAAAAATCCAAACCTGATTTGCGCAATAGCATTCAGGAATTTCCTGTTCTATTTCAACGTGCCGTTTGGAGCGAAAGACAAGTTACTCGACTACGAGAAAATGGAGGAACATCAGATTCCCCGTATGTATTTCCTGCCGGGCCAAATGGGCAAATCCAGCACCAGACAGATTGACCTGTCGAGATCCACGGCAGTCAAAGAACAAGATGTCGCGTACATGCAATTGTCGGAAACCACTGAAGAGACCACCGGAGAGATTAGCCTCAAAGACCTGCCAGAAGACATTCGCAAAAGAATTGAGAAAATGGGACTATCTTTTGCCCTTGAAAATAAGTAGTCAACGTCGCTGTCGAACGGAAAATAGACTTTTACTCCCAACTCTCTCGGCATACTAAGTCTAGTTTTCGACGAAATTTGCGACGATGTTTGACACATTCTTTCTCACGCTTCCACCATTTAAGAGAAATCTGGGCGCCTATTTAGCACTTCACAGGACAGGTATGAATTAGGCAGCGATGAATACCCTGGCAAATATCATTACGGGCCTCACTACCCAGTTGCGCTACATTAAGCGCGCCCGTCCTTCGTCATTGCCAAGTATGGCTGCAGATGACCACGCAAGACGACGCGCTCTTTACGAAAAAATAGGGCTTCGGATTATTTATGATGATGAGAAAAAACTGTCGGGACGCACCCTACGCGTTTTAGCAATCCAGCTTAAAAGAAATGAATCCTGGAAAAAATACATCAGTGAGGAAGAACTACATGAAGCACAAACCTAAGCCGGCCTCGAGCCGGACCTAGCAACGCCTGGCTTTGCCCTCGAAAAGAATGCCGCCGTTTTACTTGCATTCCCCAATCCAGATGCTGTGGCGAGTAGGAATTGGATAGGGTCCTGGACCATTAAGGTTATTGTTGATTTAGAAGGCTGCCCCGCTCAAGAAGCTTTACTGAATTCGCACAACTAATTAAGTCGCCATTGAGCGGCTTTTTTTATGAGCATTAAAAGCGATACGTCCGATGCACTAGCAGCCAGCGACGCAATTTAATTGCCACAGCACAACGGTTAACTAAAAATTTACGTTAAAACGTAAAGATTTTTGATTCCCGCCTATTGAAAATAAGGTCAAAAATACCACATTATCTACTGCTGAGCTGACTGCCTATAGTTAGCAGACACACATAGATAATTGCCGTCAAACAACAACACCAAGGAGCATTAACAAAATGGTAAATGCATACGAAATTGACTTTCTGCCTGTAGGTGAAGGCGAGCGCAGCGGAGACGCAATTGCTATCCAGTGGTTCGAAGGGGACCGGCAAAAGGTCTTGATTTATGACGGCGGTACGGCCGCGTACGGGAAAGATTTGGTGGCTCACGTCAAATCTCACTACAAGACAGACTATGTCGACTACGTCGTTAACTCCCACCCAGACAATGACCATGCTGGCGGACTTCTGCACGTCCTGGAAAACCTGCGCGTTGGAGAAGTCTGGATGCACAAGCCTTGGGACCACAGCGAAAAAATCCGGGGATTCTTCCATGACGGGCGAATCACTGATGAAAGCCTGAAAGAGCGCCTGCAGGAGAAGATGTCTGCCGCCTACGCAGTTCAGAAAGCGGCTGATGACCGCAAAATCCCAGTGTACGAACCATTTGCCGGCGCCAAAATCGGCATTTTCACTGTCCTCTCCCCCGGTGAGCATCGCTATGTAAATGACCTCATCCCCGCCTTCGCGAAATCTCCTGAGCTGAAGAAGACTGAAAGTGTTACCGAAGCGCTGGATGCACTCTTCGACAAAGCAGCGGACAAAGTACAGGCAGCAATTAGCTATCTCGCAGCGGCACTCTGGAATGAAGAATACCTTCCGGAAAACGTCGAAACCTCGGCCGAAAATGACAGCAGTGTCATTATATTTTCCCAAACGGCAAAGGATGGAATTTTGCTGACGGGAGATGCAGGTGTTGAATCCCTGAAGGCTGCAGCTGCGTTTGCTAGTACCAACGGGATTAGTCTTGGTAAGAACGTCACCTTCGTGCAAGTTCCACACCATGGCAGCCGTCGAAACGTATCGACGGACTCACTCAACCTCCTCCTCGGTGAGGCGGTTCAACAGAGCGATACACCGACCAAAGTAGCTTTCGTATCAGCTGCAAAACTTGCACCGAAACATCCACGACGCGTTGTCACGAATGCCTTCAATCGCCGAGGCTTCCAGGTTTTTCAGACAAAAGGCCAGGCAATTTGCCAGCGCCATAATACGTCTCCGCGGGCGAACTGGCGGCCAGCTACTCACGTACCGTTCTATTACGAGGTCGAGGAATGAGCATCGACATCGCCAGCATGTTTTCGCAGGCACTCAAGCAAGTAACGGACCCTTATGAGCGACAGGCGCGGTTGATACCCCCGCTGCTCGCGCTGATGCCTCCTGCTGTGATGCTTATTGCCTTGTACAACGATAAGGCAACCCTACTCAGCGTGATTCTTTGGGCGTTTATCGCGTGCGGGCTGTTGTTCTTCCTGTCCGATGCTGCCCGTCGACTGGGCAAATCGAGGGAGCAGGCACTCTGGAAGAAATGGGGTGGTACGCCGACAACTCAGGTTCTTCGCCACTCGGACGACAGCTTCGATGAGGTTTCAAAAAACCGCTATCACACCATCTTGGCAACAGCTTTGGGCATGCCTTTCCCTACAGCACAAGACGAACAAGCGGCGCCTACCAAAGCCGATGCGATGTATGCATCCGCATGCAATATGCTGCGCAATGCCACCAGAGATACCAAGGTTTTTTCGCTGCTGTTCAAAGACAATATCTCTTATGGCTTCCGCCGCAACGGGTATGGACTCCGTTGGCTCGGAATGGGTATCAGCGTGCTTTGTATCGCCTGGGTTTTTGTCCGCCAAGGCATTCACACATCTATGTCCAGAATCAGCGACGCCCCGAACATCGAAGCATTCTTTTCCGGAGAGGATGGCATTTCTCTGTTAGTCTCTTTTGTGATGCTGCTGATTTGGGCCACCTACTTCACTGAAAGTACGCTGCGCGATGCCGCGTTCTCATATGCGAAAAAGCTGATTGAAAGCTGCGAAACGACGCAGATTCAGAAGATTAAGAAAAAGACTACGACTGTTTAAGTTCAACTGCCGTAGATGAAATGGATGCGCGGGGGCGCATGTAATGGGTAAAAAATGGGGCTGATATTTATCTGCGTGTACCTCTTCGGGTTCCTGGGCACGTTGCTGTACTTTCTCTTATACCTAGTCTCTCCTGAAGTGCCTTCATGGGTATCTGACTCACTCATTCTCATTCTGCGGTGCGGAGCTGTAGGTGGAGTTGGTGGAGTCCTTTACTGTCTTCGTAGCGTGTATTTGAACAAGTGTGTTCATAACCGCTGGGATAGCGACTGGTACATTTGGTATGTCATTCGCCCGATTGCAAGCGTCGTCTGCGGCGGCATCAGCTACCTATTCCTGAAGGCTGGTCTACTCATACTGGACGCATCTAAGGACCAAGCATCAAACGACATCGGTTTGTACGCCCTCGCCTTTATAGCCGGCCTGAATGTCGACAAGTTCCTTTTAAAAATTGAAGAGATTGGAAACGCTGCGTGGGGCGTCGATAAGTCTCGTAACGCCAAGGCAAACGACGATAAGGGGAACTGAATTCCATAAGTTCCCCCTGCTGTATCAAGCGTCAAAAAAGTTATCAAACCAGCTCGAAAGGAAAAATATGAAAGTAAGAATGGCCCATCTCAGAGAGCGCTCCACAACTGGAGGATGGATAAATTTTGCTGTTTTCGATGCTCGCTCAACCAATGGCGACAATGCAGGTCTGTTGTTCGAGTTGACCCAGGCTGCACGGAATTCGGGGCTACAAGTGGACCAGTCAGCGCTCGCTTACAATTCCGGTGGCCGCAATCAATTCTATGGAGACAAGAACCTCGTTGATTACTTGGCACGCAGTTTCCGTGGTCAGTGGACACATACTATCGACGTTTAAATGCGAAACTCGCAAAGGCACTCTTTAAACGCGAGGCTGTCGAGCTCCTCCACACTACTTTGAATCGCGTCCAAGATGCCAGCTCCATCCTGGTGCCATCCTAGAGCTCACTAACGAAAAACACCAGAAAGAACGCAGATGGGAAAGCGAAAGTTTAATGAGGACTATGTTGGTAGGTACTATGCCTTCGTAGATTCAGTCAATGCCTCCGAAGACGAAAATGGGCACCGAGTCCAACTTGTACTTGATGCGATTAGCTACGAGGCGCATAACGACCCTAGTCGCTCTAGCGAGTCTGATGACGGCTTAGCCATCATGAGACTCGAGGTCTGGAATTTCCTCCGCCTTGCGGCGCCCCTATCCATGGACTATCTTGAGGGCACATGGCTAGAAATCAAAATTGGTAGAAGGCCAGATGGTCCAAGCATAACAAAGCTAGATGCGACTAATTCTTATGCTGGCCAACCGGAACAGTTTTACCTACTTAACTTCGAGCTTCTCTCGTGGACTGAAGCGGGACGTTTAGGTCTCACAAATTCTGAAGAATCTACACCAGAAGCCATATGGGATAACGGTTACGGCCTAACATCAAGCTATAACAACGTTGGCTCTGCCAAGAATCGCGTCAGAGTTCTTGATGTCGGCCATGCCAGTTGTGCGGCAATTCACGACAACCCAGAAAAAAGCAACCGCGTCATTGGCTACTACGATGTAGGTGCGCCAGTCTATTTCCACCTTAAAGACTTCCCCAAGGTGTTCAAAGAACACGTGAGAGTACCTAATGACGGTGAGGGCTTTGTAGCGCTATCGCACTGGGACTTCGACCATTACTCACTAGCTGTGACCAAGCTCCCACAACTGAGAACTCTAAAGTGGTACGCGCCTTTCCAGGCGGTTGGAAAGAATTGCCTGCGCCTCCAGAAACTTGTCGGTGGAAATCTGACCTTCATCAGCGCAGCAACTTATGGAATCCTTCCCGACGTACTACTGTTCCGAGGAACCGCATCTTACAGCGATAGGAACAACAGCGGCTATGCAGCTCGTGTTGGCACGATGAATGAAGCCTATTTGCTCGCGGGTGATGTCGGCTACTTACACTTATCTCCCTTTGCGACCATGAACCTTCTAGGCCTTGGAATCACCCATCATGGCGGGCGTGGCGCTGACCATCCGCCACCGCCATTGGCAAAGAATCTTAAAGCGGTTGTTTCGTACGGCGCAAAAAATACTTACGGTCACCCAAAGATTGATTCCTTGCTTGAACACGCTAACGCAGGATGGAAAATCATCGAGACTGCACAACCCAAACGAGGAGACCGGTGGCTATAACCGATGCTGTCCTTTGAGCTTAAATGCCGCCCCAAAAGGGCAACTACAAGGACTGCCAACGACCGAAATCTGGTCCGATGCCGGCACACCTATCGGCGTATCCACGCCATGCCAGAAGCTCAAGGCTGGGAGCTGAGTCGCTCTCGGGTAGAGCGTATCTGGAAACTAGAAGGCTTGAAGGTGCCAGTGAAACAGCCAAAGAGAGGAAGGCTGTGGCTGGCCGACGGTAGCTGCATCCGAATGCGGCCGGAATATGCCAATCATGTCTGGAGCTGGGACTTCGTCATGGAGAGAACGCATGATGGACGTGTTCTGAAAATCCTGGTGCTCATCGATGAGTTCACCCGTCGCTGCCTCGCGCTGCACGTGGCCAGGCAAATTCGCAGTAATGACGTTATCGATATCCTGGCTGAGGCCATGGTGGCCTACGGTGTTCCAGCATATCTACGCTCTGACAATGGGCCGAAAATGGTCGCCAAGAACCTTCGGCGCTGGCTTGCTTCGGTCGGTTCAAAAACGCTGTACATTGAACCAGAAAGCCCCTGGGAGAACGGATACTGCGAGTCCTTCAACGGCAAATTCCGCGACGAACTGCTCAACGGAGAAATCTTTTACACCCTTCGAGAAGCTCAGGTCATCATCGAGCGATGTCG
>NZ_DBIC01000313.1:0-3909 GCF_002296545.1 Herbaspirillum sp. UBA812
CCCACGTCTCCCGCACCATCGCCGGGATGAACATCATGAATGCGCTGTTCATGGTGGTCTCGGCCGTGGTGGCGATGGTGTTGCTCAAGGCCGGGCTGACGATCCCGCAGATCTTCCTGGCCACGGCCATCATGAACGGCGTGGTGGCGGTCTACATCTTCTCGCTGGTGCCGGAATTCCTGATCCGCTTCCTGGCCTGGATCCTGATCCACACCTTTTATCGGGTGCGCATCATCAACGGCCAGGCCATTCCTGATGAAGGACCGGCCGTGCTGGTGTGCAATCACGTGAGCTATGTCGACGCGATTGCCATCATGGCCGCCAGCCCGCGTCCGGTGCGCTTCGTCATGGATCACCAGATCTTCAAGATTCCGGTGATGTCCTGGCTGTTCCGCAACGTGCGGGCCATCCCGATCGCACCGGTCAAGGAAGATCCCTGGCTGACCGAAAAGGCCTTCGTCGATATCGCCCAGGCCTTGCACGAGGGTGAACTGGTGTGCATCTTCCCGGAAGGCAAGCTGACCCGCGATGGCGAATTGAATCCCTTCAAGGGCGGCGTGCAGAAGATCATCGACCGCAGCCCGGTACCGGTCCTGCCCATGGCCTTGCGCGGGCTGTGGGGCAGCCTGTTCTCGCGCGATCCCAGCAATCCGGTGGCGCGCACCTTCAAGCGCGGACTGTTCTCGCGGCTGGAACTGACGGTGGGCGAGCCGATCGCACCCGAGGCGGTCAGCCCGGAAGGGCTGCAGGAGCAGGTCCGGGCGCTGCGCGGCGACTGGAAATAAGCCTGCCTGAGGGGGAGCCTGCGGCCTGGCGCGGCTCGTCGGCATCGGCCGAGGCTGGTAGAATCGCGGCTTCCCCTATTTTTGCGCGAATTCCATCATGTCCGGCAATACCTTCGGCACGCTCTTCACCGTCACCACCTTCGGCGAATCCCACGGCCCGGCCATCGGCTGCGTGATCGATGGCTGCCCCCCGGGCATGACGCTGTCCGAAGCCGACATCCAGCCCGAACTGGACCGCCGCCGTCCCGGCACCTCGCGCCACGTGACCCAGCGCCAGGAGCCGGATACGGTGGAGATCCTCTCCGGCGTTTACGAAGGCAGGACCACCGGCACGCCGATCGCGCTGCTGATCCGCAACCAGGACCAGCGCAGCAAGGATTACGGCAACATCCTCGATACCTTCCGTCCCGGCCATGCCGACTACACCTACTGGCACAAGTACGGCATTCGCGATCCGCGCGGCGGCGGCCGTTCTTCGGCGCGCCTGACCGCCCCGGTAGTGGGCGCGGCGGCCATCGCCAAGAAGTGGCTGTTCGAGAAATACGGCACCACCTTCAAGGGCTGCATGAGCCAGCTGGGCGAGATCGCCATTCCCTTCGAGTCCTGGGAACACGTGCCCAACAACCCTTTCTTCGCCGCCAACGCCAGCATCATCGAACGCCTGGAAGACTACATGGATGGCCTGCGCAAGGAGGGCGATTCCATCGGCGCGCGCATCGACGTGGTGGCACAGAACGTGCCGGTGGGTTTGGGCGAACCACTGTATGACAAGCTCGATGCCGAGATTGCCTACGCGCTCATGGGCATCAATGCCGTCAAGGGGGTGGAGATTGGTGCAGGTTTCGCTGCGGTGGCGCAGAAGGGTTCCGAGCACGGCGATGCGCTGACCCCGGAAGGTTTCGTCGGCAACAACGCCGGCGGCATCCTGGGCGGCATCTCGACCGGGCAGGACATCACGGCGTCCATCGCCATCAAGCCGACCTCCAGCATCCGCACGCCGCGCCCGTCCATCGACAAGAACGGCGAGCCAATCTCGGTGGAAACCTTCGGCCGCCACGATCCCTGCGTGGGCATTCGCGCTACTCCCATTGCCGAAGCCATGCTGGCCCTTGTGCTGATGGATCACGCCCTGCGTCATCGCGCACAATGCGGCGATGTGAAGGTTGAGACGCCGGCCCTGCGCTGAGCGGCCGGAAAGTCCTGCCAGGAAGCCGGCCATCGCACATGCGGTCGCCGGTTTTTTCTTGTCTGAAACAATTTGCAAAGAGCCGGGTCGAAGCGGCTCACGGCTGACTGACGGCAACACGCACGCCAGCAGACCGGGACCCGAGATCAATATCAATTACTCAATGGAGGCGGGCATGGTGCTCAAACCTATCGTCAAGAACAGTCTGCTGGCTGCAGCCCTGGTGGGGCTGGTGGCTTGCGAAACCGTACAAACCACGCAGGGCGGTGCCGTCGGCATCGATCGCAAGCAGCAGATGCTGGTGTCCTCGGCCGAGATGGAAGCCTCCTCGGCCAAGGAATACGCCCAGGTACTGGCCGAAGCCAAGAGCAAGGGCCTGCTCAACCGCAATGCCGCCCAGGCGCAGCGCGTGCGCACCATTGCAAACCGCCTGATTCCGCAGACCGGCGTGTTCCGCCCGGATGCGCTGAAGTGGAACTGGGAAGTCAACGTGCTGACCTCGGATGAGACCAATGCCTGGTGCATGCCGGGCGGCAAGATCGCGGTCTATACCGGCCTGATCGACAAGCTCAAGATCACCGACGACGAACTGGCGGCCGTGATGGGCCACGAGATCGCCCACGCCCTGCGCGAGCACGCCCGCGAGCGCGCTTCGCAGCAGGTGGTGGCCAATTCCGCCATTTCCATCGGTGCCGCGCTGCTCGGCCTGGGCGATGTCGGCAAGCAGGGCGGCCAATACCTGTACATGGGCCTGATGGGCTTGCCCAATTCGCGCGCCAACGAAACCGAAGCCGATCGCATCGGCGTGGAACTGGCCGCGCGCGGCGGCTATGACCCCAAGGCCGCCGTCACGCTGTGGCAGAAGATGGCCAGCCTGGGCGGCGATGAGCCGATGAAGTTCATGTCCACCCACCCCTCCAGCAGCGAGCGCATCGCCGACCTGACGGTCTACGCCCAGCGCGTGGAACCGCTGTACCAGCAGACCCGCAAGCGCTGATCACGGCGTTTTCGGGAAAGACCGAACCGGCATTGCTTCCTGCACGGAAGAAATGCCGGTTTTTTCATGTCTGCCGCAAGTTCTGCGCTTTTTCTGCTGCCTTGCAGCATTATTCCCTGTTGCTGCGACGCGGCGGAAAACACGGCAGGGAGGTCAGACCTGTCGCTTTATGGCATAATCAAACGCTATTTTTCCCGTTCAGCATCCCTTTCTCGTTTCCGCCGGACCGCAACATGCTCAAGACGCTTTACGACAAACTCTGGGAGTCGCACGTCGTTCATACGGAAGATGACGGTACCGCCATCCTGTATATCGACCGCCACCTGCTCCATGAAGTGACCAGCCCGCAAGCCTTCGAAGGCCTCAAGCTAGCCGGTCGCCAACCCTGGCGGAACTCGGCCAACCTGATGGTGGCGGACCACAACGTCCCCACCACTGACCGCGCCCAAGGCATCGCCGACCCGATCTCGCGCCTGCAGGTCGAAACGCTGGATGGCAATGCAAAAGAATTCAGCCTGACGTATTTCGGCATGAACGACAAGCGTCAAGGCATCGTGCACGTGATCGGCCCTGAGCAAGGTGCCACGCTGCCGGGCATGACGGTGGTCTGCGGCGACTCGCACACCTCCACCCACGGCGCGTTCGCCGCGCTGGCCCATGGTATCGGCACCTCCGAAGTCGAACACGTGCTGGCCACGCAGACTTTGCTGGCGCGCAAGTCCAAGGCCATGCTGGTGCAGGTCGACGGCGCGCTGCCGGCCGGCGTCACCGCCAAGGACATCGTGCTGGCGGTGATCGGCAAGATCGGCACCGCGGGTGGTAACGGTCACGCGCTGGAGTTCGCCGGCAGTGCGATTCGTGATCTGTCGGTCGAAGGCCGCATGACCCTGTGCAACATGGCCATCGAAGCCGGCGCCCGTGTTGGCATGGTCGCGGTAGAC
>NZ_DBIC01000274.1:0-7419 GCF_002296545.1 Herbaspirillum sp. UBA812
CTACCGGCCTGCTACCCGCACCCGCCACAGGCATCTGGCACGGCAAGGTCGACCCGATGCATCCTCTGGCGAAGGTCTTCAACCAGTGGAACCGCCAGACCTATGTGGAAGAAGGGCAGCCCTTTCCCGATCCGCGTGATCGCGGGCTGGACATCTCTCCGAAAGAAATTGAATGGCAATGGCTGGATCAGGCCAACCAGCCCCTGCCTTCAGGACGCAAATCCATCACGATCCGCAATTTCAGTGCGGAAGAACCAATAGCAAAAGGAAACTGATCGGCGGGCCCCCGATCTTGCCCCAAAGAAAAACGCCGGCTGAAAAGCCGGCGTTTCTTCATCACGACAAGCGCATCAACAGGCTCAACGCTCCACAGCCAGCGCCACGCCCATGCCGCCACCGATACACAGGCTTGCCAGGCCCTTCTTGGCATCACGGCGCACCATCTCATGCAGCAGCGTCACCAGCACGCGGCAACCCGAGGCACCGATGGGGTGGCCCAGGGCGATGGCGCCGCCGTTGACGTTGATCTTGCTGGTGTCCCAGCCCATCTGCTTGTTCACCGCAATGGCTTGCGCCGCGAAGGCTTCGTTGATTTCCATCAGGTCCAGATCCTGCGGCGTCCAGCCGGCCTTCTTCAAGGTCAGCTGCGATGCCGGCACCGGGCCCATGCCCATGATGCTGGGATCCAGGCCAGCCGAGGAATACGCCTTGATCCTGGCCAGCACCGGCAGACCCAGTTCCGCGGCCAGCTTGGCCGAGGTCACCACCACGGCCGCCGCACCATCGTTGATGCCGGAGGCGTTGCCGGCGGTCACCGTGCCGGCCTTGTCGAAGGCCGGACGCAGACCCGCCAGGGCTTCGGCAGTCACGCCGTGCTTGACGAATTCATCGGTATCGAAGACCACGGTTTCCTTCTTGCCCTTGATTTCGATGGGCACGATCTCATCCTTGAACCTGCCGGCCTTCTGCGCCGCTTCAGCCTTGTTCTGCGAGGCGGCAGCGAAGGCGTCCTGCTCTTCACGGCTGATCTCGAACTTCTTGGCGACGTTCTCGGCGGTGATGCCCATGTGGTACTGGTTGTAGACGTCCCACAGGCCATCGACGATCATGGTGTCGGTCAGCTTGGCATCGCCCATGCGGAAACCGTCACGCGAGTTGTTGAGCACGTGCGGCGAGGCGCTCATGTTTTCCTGGCCACCGGCGATGACGATCTGGGCGTCGCCGCAGCGAATCGCCTGCGCCGCCAGTTGCACCGCCTTCAGGCCGCTGCCGCAGACCTTGCCGACCACAAAGGCCGGGACCATGTCAGGCAGGCCCGACTTGATGACCGACTGGCGCGCCGGGTTCTGGCCCAGGCCAGCCGTGAGCACCTGGCCGAGGATGACTTCGCTGATGGCTTCCGGCTTGATGCCGGTCTTGGCCAGCAGGGCCTTGATGACTTGCGCACCCAGATCGGCCGCCGCAATCTTCGACAAGGATCCGCCGAATTTGCCGATCGCCGTTCTCTGTGCTGCGACAATGACCACATCATCCATAACTCGCTCCTTTTATTGAAATGGCAGGAAGCCGCGCACGGCTGTCCTTCGAAAACCGGGATGGTCATCTTATTCGATTTCAGCTTGGAACGCGATATGGTGAATTTTCGGTAAATCAAACACCCGGCAAAAAGTCTCAAGCGTCTTTTCCGAGCGTGATGATGTGAATTACCGTGCGATACAAGAGGAAGGCCGCACCATACGCCGCCCGCTTGTACCAGGGCACGTGCAGGAAGTCCGACAGGTGCACCACCCGGCCCCCGGCCGCACCGGCTTCGATCTCCTGCCGCAGGTAAGCAGCAAAGGCCGGATCTTGCACCACCACGTTGGCTTCCTGGTTGACGAACAGCGACAGGCCGTCATAGTTGCTCGATCCCACGGTGGCCCATTTGTCATCCACCACGGCCACCTTGGCATGCAGTTCCGTATGGGTGTATTCGATGATGCGCACACCCGCGCGCAGGAGCTTGGGATAGAAGGAATGCGCCACCGCATCCTGCATCACGAACTGTCCCACGCCCAGCAGCAGGGTCACCTTCACCCCGCGCATGGCGGCTTCTTCCAGCGCGCGGCGCATCTTGCGGCCCGGGGCGAAATAGGGATTGGCGAGGAAGGCGGTCTCGCGCGCACGCCCCAGCGCCTGCAGATAGGCGCGCTGGATGGTGCGCCGGTTGCGGAAATTGTCGCGCACCACCAGCGCGGCCTGGGTCTGGTCATGCACCGGACCCGGATGGCCATGGCGCAGGCGCTTGAAGTTGCGCCAGCGCGCCTTCAGTTTCATGCGCCCCACACGCAGCCATTGCGCCTGCACTTCACGATAGATGTCCTGCACCAGCGGCCCGAGCACGCTCACGGCGAAATCCCAGCGCGGTGCTGGCAGCGCGGTGATGTGGTCACGGTCGGAGACCATGTCGTCATTGATGTTGAGCCCACCGACGAAAGCCACCTGCCGATCCACCACGCACAGCTTGCGGTGGCTGCGCGCCACGCCGCGCCGGAACCAGGGATTGAAGGAGCGATGCTGCACCCCGGCCGCCGTCAGGGCAAGGCGCAATTTGTTAGTATTTTCACGCCCGGTACCGAGCCAGTCATTGATGACATAGACCACAACACCGCGTCCGGCAGCCCTTTGCAGGGCTTCGCAGACCAGCATGCCGGTATCGTCGAGCGAAAAAATATAAGTTTCCAGATAGATCTCGACGCGTGCAGCGTCGATGGCGCTGATCAGGGCGGGATAGAAACCCGCGCCACTGTGCAGCAGCGCAATCTGGTTGCCGTCGGTAAAGGTGAGGTGGCGCAAGATCAGGCCAGTTGCAGTTCGGTCACGATCGGGGCATGGTCCGACAGGCGCGCCCAGGGACCATCCTTGAGGACCTCCGCCATTTCCACGCGGAAACCTCGCACATAGATGCGGTCCAATCGCAGCCACGGCATCATGGCCGGAAAGGTCCGTGCCGGGCGGATCGGTGCCGACAAGCCACCGAGTCGGCGCAAGCCATGCATCACGCCGCGCGCATTGGGCTGCGGCTGGTCGAACACTTCGGTCACGCCAAGGTTCTGGTACAGCGTACGGCTCAGCTGGTTGGTCCAGTCATTGAAATCACCGGCAATCAGCAAGGGCGCATCCGGCGGCGAGGAGGTGCTCACGGCCTGGATCAGCGCATCGATCTGGCGCCGACGGCCCCCTGCGAACAGCCCCAGGTGAATCACGTAGCAATGCACCTCCACCCCTTCGATGGGCACCACGCAATGCAGGATGCCGCGTGACTCATAGGCATGGTCCGACACATCCTGGTTGCGGATGGAAGCGATTTCAAAACGCGAGATGAGCGCATTGCCATGATGGCCATGGTCATACACGGCATTCATGCCGTAGGCGGCGTGGTGGGTATCACCGGCAAGATATTCATGCTGCCCCTGCTGCGGCCAGTTGGAGGCGTGGCGCAAGGCGTTGCTATCGTGGCGGCCCTGCACTTCCTGCAGGAACAGGATGTCCGGATCCAGTTGCGCCAGCGCCTGCTTCAGCGCCAGGATGCGCGGGCGGCCGGCAAAGGAGGTCACGCCCTTGTGGATGTTGTATGTGGCAACGCGCAGCTTCATCGATGCAACCTTTCTCTTGTTCTTGTCCGGTGGCGGTCGCGCGCAAAGCGCTGGCTAGCTTGCCAGATAGCGCGGCAACTGCAGAATCGCTTCCGCATTGGAGGGCGAGAAACAGCGGTCGGCCGCCTCGCGATACGGCAGCCAGACATGGCGGGTGTGCTCGCGCGGGGCCAGCGTCACCGGAATATCGCGCGGCACCAGCAGGCCAAAGACGTGTTCGGTGTTTCTCGTCACGCCCGGCGCATAGCGGTGCCGCCAGACCGGATAGATGTCATAGATGTTGGAAAGTTGCCAGTCACGCAGATGCGCGCGAGGCACGCGGTTTCCGCCATCCTGCGAGGAGTCTACGCCGGTGTCGGCCACCACGATGCCGGTTTCTTCCTCCACTTCGCGTCGGGCGGTCTCCGACAAGGGCTCATCAAGGGCATCCTTGGAACCGGTCACCGATTGCCAGAAGCCAGGCTGGTCGGCCCGTTCGATCAACAACACGTATTGATCGGCGCTGTGGATCACCACCAGCACCGATTCGGGAATCTTGTAGGGCTTGGCTTGCGTCATGGGCCTGTCCGTGATGCGGGAAAGGCTCCATTGTATCGGGACGGCAGCGTTTCAGAGCAGCGAGGCTTCGCTCTCGGCCACCAGCCAGCTGCGGAAGGCCCGTGCCGCTGCATGCTCGATGCGGTCGCGCGGCCACACCGCATAATAGCCGCCGCCCAGGCTGGCATTGGCTTCACAGGCGCGCACCAGCAGCCCTTGTTCCATGCAGGCGTCGATCATGTGACGCCAGGCCAGCACGATACCCTGCCCTTCCATGGCCAGTTGCAACAGAACCGGATATTGGTTTGACAGGATCTGCTGTTCGATGCGCACATCGTCCACCTCGTTGTGCGCCAGCCAGTTCTGCCAGGACATCCACTGGCGCTGCCCGTCCTCCAGCATCAGCAGGGTCTCCTGCGGCAGGTCGGCAGGGGCCAGCGTGCGGCCTTTCAGATAGGCCGGCGAGCAGACCGGGAACACTTCCTCGTCATACAGGCGGCGCACCGCCAGGCCCGAGGGCGGGCCATCGCGCAAGAAGTAGATGCCCATGTCGAAATCGGTTTCGGACAGCTGGGCCAGGCTGTCATTGACCACCAGGCGCAGGTGGCAATCCGGATGCTGGGCGCGAAAACGCGCCAGGCGCGGTGTCAGCCACAGCACCGCCACCCCCTGCGAACAGGCCACCGTCAGTTCCTGATGGCCCTTGCGCTTCATGATGTCTTCAGTGGCTTCAGCGCAATCGACCAGCAGGCGCTGCACCAGCGCGGCATAGCGCTGGCCGCTCACCGTCAGGCGCAACGCGCGTGGCTCGCGCAGGAACAGCTTCTTGCCGAGAAAGCGCTCCAGCTGGGCGATCTGGCGGCTGATGGCGCTTTGCGTGAGGTGCAGTTCAGCCGCCGCGCGGGTGAAGCTGCCATGGCGCATGGCCGCCTCGAAGGCGATCAGCGAAGGTAAAGGGGGAAGGGGCGATATACGCATGGTCGGCGCTCCGGCTCGAAAGGTCTCATCCAGGTCGAGATGGTAGAGCGAAAAGCATGCCCGCCGCAGCTTTCCCATGACGTGCGGAAAGCGGCGGCGGAAAAGACCTAGGGCGATCAGCGGCTGCGGTGGATGTGGCCGGATTGCATGACCAGCGACAGGTGTTCACCCTGGCCGGTCAGCAGCGTGATGTCCTGCAGCGGATTGCCGTCGACCACGATCAGGTCGGCCAGCGCACCGGCGCGCACGGTGCCCAGTTCGCCTTCGCGCTGCAGGATCGCAGCGGCAATCGAGGTGGCCGAGCGGATGGTTTCCAGGTTGCCCAGGATCTCGGCGCGGATCAGGAATTCGGTCGATTGATCCTGATGCATCTCGCCCAGCAGGTCCGAGCCAAAGCCCATCTGCACGCCATGCTCGGCATAGATGCGCAGCGAGTCACGGCCGGCCTGGCGTACCGATTCGATCTTGGCCACCGAATCCGGCGGCAGGCCCAGGCGCGCGCCATCACGGGCCAGCGAATCGTAGGTGACCAGCGTGGGCACCACGAAGGCACCGTGCTCGCGCATCACGCGTGCAGCCTCGGCATCGACCAGGTTGCCGTGCTCGATGGTGCGCACGCCGCAGCGCACGGCACGGGCAATGGCGCGGCCGGTGTAGGCATGCGCCATCACGTAGGTCTGCGCGGCTTCGGCTTCGGCCACGATGGCGCGGATTTCATCTTCGCTGTATTGGGTATTGCCGATGGGGTCGGTCGGCGAAGCGACGCCGCCCGAGGCCATGATCTTGATCTGGGTTGCGCCCTTCTGCAATTCCTCGCGGGCAGCCAGGCGCACGGCATCCACACCATCGGCCACGCGCGCAATGGCACCGGCGCGGAAGGCGCAGGAGCACGGCTCCAGCACATCGGAACGCGGACGGAAATCGCCATGGCCGCCAGTCTGCGACAGCGCCTTGCCCGAGGGGAAGATGCGTGGGCCCGGCACCAGGCCGATGGCAATGGCTTGCGCCAGGCCCCAGTCGGCACCACCGGCATCGCGCACGCTGGTGAAGCCGCGATTCAACATGGCTTCGACGATGGGCAAGGCGCGAATCGAAGTCAGCGAGCCGGGTTGCAAGGCATTCAGGCCCAGGTTGGCCAGCGAGGCCAGCACGTGCACGTGGCAATCGATCAGGCCGGGCATGACGGTCTTGCCGGTCACGTCGATCACGCGTGCGCCGCTGACCTCCAGCGGAGTGGCAGAGACATCGATGATGCGGTCTTTTTCAATCAGGACATCATGGCGCGGGAACAGGCTGCCCAGCGCCGGGTCGAGGACGTTGCCGCCCTTCAGGAGAATCTTGGTCATGGCGAATTTCAGTGTTGTTGCAGGTACTGCGGCTCACGCACGAAGCGGGTGCCGACGAAGCTGATGGCAGCGGCGATCATCACGTAGAAGGCCGGGGCCATGTTGTTGCCGGTGGCAGCGATCAGCCAGGTGATGAAGAAGGAAGCAAAGCCACCGAAGATGGTCACGGCCAGGTTATAGGCCACCGACAGTCCGGTGGAAAGCACCTTGGCCGGGAACAGTTCGGAGAAGGCCGCCAGGATGGGGCCGGTATAGGCCGCAATCAGGGTGCCGAAGACCAGCTGGAAGATCAGCAGCGTGGACAGGCTGGGCGCGCTGTTGATGTAAGCGAACATGGGATAGGCCAGCACCAGGATCAGCGCGGCGGCACCGGAGAGCAGCGGACGGCGTCCGATGCGGTCGGCCAGGCGGCCGACGATGGGGGCCAGCACCATGATGCAGAGTCCACCGACCATGCCGGCGATGAAGCCGGTGGTCTGCGGCAGCTTCAGGACCTTGACCGAGTAGGTCGGCATGTAGAACAGCAGCACATAGGTACAGACCGTCCACAGGATCACCATCGAAAAGCTGGCCGAAGTCTCGCGCGGGAAGTTGCGGATCACTTCCTTCAAGGGCGAATCGGTCTTGTCCTTTTCTTCCAGGAACGTCGGGGTTTCTTCGAGGTGATTGCGGATGTAGTAACCCACCGGGCCGATGATGATGCCCAGCAGGAAGGGCAGTCGCCAGCCCCAGCTGGACAAGGCCTGCGGATCCAGGCTGGTGGTGACGAAGGTACCGACGGCTGCACCCAACAGCACGGCCACGCCGATGCTGGCCTGGATCCAGCTGGAGTAATAGGCGCGCTCACGCTCGGGCGCATATTCGGTCAGGAAGGCGGTGGCGCTGCCCATCTCGCCGCCGGCCGAGAAGCCTTGCAGCAGGCG
>NZ_DBIC01000274.1:7713-9027 GCF_002296545.1 Herbaspirillum sp. UBA812
GGCCGAGAAGCCTTGCAGCAGGCGCGCCACGACGATGATGAGCGGGGCGAACAGGCCCACGCTTTCATAGGTCGGTGCCAGGCCGATCATGGTGGTGCCCACCGCCATGAGCAGGATGGTGACCGACAGCGCCGCCTTGCGGCCCACGCGGTCGGCGTAGATGCCCAGCAGGATGCCGCCCACCGGGCGCATGAAGAAGCCGACACCGAAGGTGGCCACGGCCAGCAGCAGGGAGGTCAGGTCGTTACCGGTCGGGAAGAACAGCTTGGCAATGATCACCGCGAAGAAACTGTAGACGGTGAAATCGAACCATTCGAGACCATTGCCGATCACGGTGGCAATGATCGCGCGGCGGCGCTGGTGATTGGTCACCACTGGAATCCCGCCGGCTGGTAATGTCGTTGCTTGCATGCTCTCCCCTCATGTCAGACGTTGATATGCGGCCGATAATAGGGTCAGCGGGTGACGGGCGGAAATGATATCTGTGCATGCAGCCATGCTCTGTGCGCATGCATGCGTAAATGATTTGGCGATTTTTCGCTCTAAATTTTTATATTGTTTATATCGTTTAGCAATCCGCTGCCGGAATGAAAAAAGCGCGTGCATTTCTGCACGCGCTTTTTGTTGCTGCCCTCATCGATTCATCAACCCCATCGATGAATCGATACGGAGCTAAATGTCGAATCGATGAATCGATCAGGCCTTCACTGCCGGCTCGGTATTGCGCAGACGGATGTGCAGCTCGCGCAGCTGCTTCTCGTCCACTTCCGACGGGGCATGGGTCAGCAGGCACTGGGCGCGCTGGGTCTTGGGGAAGGCGATCACGTCGCGGATCGATTCGGCACCGGCCATCATGGTGACCAGGCGGTCCAGGCCGAAGGCGATGCCGCCGTGCGGGGGCGCGCCGTATTGCAGGGCGTCCAGCAGGAAGCCGAACTTCAGGCGGGCTTCTTCGTCATCGATCTTCAGGGCGCGGAACACCTTGCTCTGCACGTCGGCGCGGTGGATACGGACCGAACCGCCGCCCAGTTCCCAGCCGTTCAGGACCATGTCGTAGGCCTTGGCGATGGCCGCACCCGGGTTGGTCGAGATGAAGTCTTCGTGGCCATCCTTGGGCGAGGTGAACGGGTGGTGCAGGGCAACCCAGCGCTGGCCGTCTTCGTCGTATTCGAACATGGGGAAGTCGACCACCCACAGCGGACGCCATGCGTCGTCGAACAGGCCGTTCTTCTTGCCGAATTCGCTGTGGCCGATCTTCACGCGCAGCGCGCCGATGGCATCGTTGACCACCTTGGCCTTGTCGGCACCGAAGAA
>NZ_DBIC01000083.1:0-16226 GCF_002296545.1 Herbaspirillum sp. UBA812
GACCGCGCAGCGCCGGCGCCAGGTGGCTGTCGATGTTCTGCTTGATGCTCTCCGGGCTCTCGTTGCCGTAGGCCAGGCCACCGATGGTGGTGCCCTCGCCCACGCCGACTGTGCCGTCGGAGCAGTACAGGCGCACCAGCATCAGGGTCTGCCCGTTCATCGTCGCCATCGACAATTGATGGGGACGGATGGTCGGCAGATCGACCAGGAAGGTCTCGACCCGGTCGATCAGGGCCGGGGCCGCAGCGTGAAGGTGTTGTGGGGTATCCATGGACTGCATTGAACACCCGGAAGCCCTGCCATTGCCAACACCAAATTCGTCTAGTTTCATACCTTTTTTATATAGTTTATAAAGGCTCCTATAAAAATCAAAGGATTAGACATCATTAGTTTCTGTGAGATATGATTTTCGGCCATGGACATCAGACAACTGAAATACTTCGTGGCTGTGGCCAATACGCGCAACTTCACGCGCGCCTCGGAACAGCTGCACATTGCGCAGCCGCCGCTGTCGCGCCAGATCCAGCTGCTGGAAGAAGAACTGGGCGTGCAGCTGATCCTGCGCAACAGCCGCCCGCTGCGCCTGACCGAAGCCGGCCGGGTGTTCTACGAGCAGGCGCTGCAGATCCTCAACCGGCTGGAGCAGTTGAAGAACGCCACCCAGCAGATCGGCCTGAACCAGCGCCAGACGCTGTCCATCGGCTTCGTCGCCTCCACGCTCTATGGCGGCCTGCCGGTGCTGGTGCGCAAGCTGCGCCAGCATTATCCGGAGGTGGACATCCAGTTGCTGGAGCTGACCTCGATGCAGCAGTTTGCCGCACTCAAGTCGGGGCGCATCGATGTCGGTTTCGGGCGTATCCGCAGCAATGATGCGACGGTGGCGCGCATCGTCCTGCGCGAAGAAAAACTGGTGCTGGCGATCCCGCCCTCTTTCCCGCTGGCCGCCAGCCATCAGCGCGTGAGCCTGAAGGAAGTGCATGGACAGAAGCTGATCGTCTATCCCAAGGAGCCGCGCCCCAGTTTCGCCGACCACATCCTGAGCCTGCTCAATGACCAGGACATCCACCCGGCTGAAGTGCACGAGGTGCGCGAGATCCAGACCGCGCTGGGCCTGGTGGCGGCCGAATCCGGACTGTGCCTGATCCCGGCCTCGGCGCGGCTGCGCAATGACCTGCATTACCGGCTCATCGACGATCCGCGCGCGACCTCCCCCATCATCCTCACGCATCGCATCAACGACAATGCCTGGTACATCGAGGCCATCAAGCAACTGGTGGCCGACATGTATGCCGAGCGCCCGGCCTGGCTGGATATCGAGACCAGTTCCTTCCCGGCGACCGGTTTTCCGAATCCCGAACGGCGCGATTGAGGGGCCATCACAATGCGCCCTCAGCGTTAATCCTGCGCACAGTTGACGTGCAGCAAACCGTCTGCCCAAGTTGACAGTTGCCCGCACGGACGCCTACACTCGTTTGTGCGAATAAAGGATTTATGTTCGTTTATCGAACATCACGATTTCCCGCCCCGCGTTCATCATCGCGGCCAGGGCGCGCGCTGCACGACATTCCACCCATAACGACAACGGAGCACACATCATGCTGTTCATGGTTCAAATGCAGGTCAACATTCCCGCCACGCTCGACAAGGCCGTGGCCGATCAGCTGAAGAAGGACGAGAAGGAGATGTCGCAGAAGCTGCAGCGCGAAGGCAAGTGGCGCGACCTGTGGCGCGTGGTCGGGCAGTATGCCAACGTGAGCATCTTCAACGTTTCCGGCAATGATGAGCTGCACAACATCCTGTCGGCCCTGCCGCTCTATCCCTTCATGACCATTTCGGTCACTCCGCTGACCCAGCATCCTTCGGCCATCGCGCAGATTGGCTGATTCCCGGCGTATCTGACGCTTTTTGATTCACACACGCCCGTCACCACCGTCCGGTGGCGCGGGCCAAGGATTTACTCATGCCCTTTGCAACCCTGAACGGAATCAAACTGCATTACCAGCTCGACGGCGACGCGGCCCTGCCGGTGCTGGTGCTGTCCAACTCGCTGGGGACGTCGCTGGCGATGTGGGATCCGCAGATTCCCGAACTGAGCAAGCACTTCCGCGTACTGCGTTATGACACGCGCGGCCACGGCCAGTCCGAGGTCACGCCCGGTCCTTACACGATTGCCCAGCTCGGCAGCGACGTCATCGCCCTGCTCGACCAGCTCGACATCAGGCAAGCGCATTTCTGCGGCCTCTCCATGGGCGGCAGCACCTTCATGTGGCTGGCGGTGCATCATCCGGACCGCGTGGCCAAGCTCATCCTCTGCAATACCGGTGCCAAGATCGGCACGCCCGAGGCCTGGAACAGCCGCATCGAGACCGTGCAGCGTGATGGCCTGTCGGCCATTGCCGCTGCGGTCGTTTCACGCTGGCTCACGCCCGAGTATGCCGAACAGCATCCGGAGCAAGTGCAGGCACTGACGGCCATGCTGCTGGCCACGCCGGCGGAGGGCTATGCAGGCGCTTGCGCAGCGGTGCGCGACAATGATCTGCGGGAAGCGATTGCGGGCATCCGCGCGCCCACGCTGGTGATTGCGGGCAGCGGCGACGTGCCGACGCCACCGGCCGATGCGCAGTTCATGCGTGCCACCATTCCGGGTGCGCTGTATGTGGAATTTGATGCGGCCCACATCTCCAACCAGCAACAGCCACGCGCCTTCACGCAGGCGGTGGTGCAGTTCCTGACCGAAGCGGCCTGAAACTGGCGGGTCAGAGGCCCGCGACGCTGGCCGAGTCCGCCGGCGGTGTGGCGCGGCGCAGTTCGAGCCGCGCCAAGGTATCGATGTCGACCGGCTTGACCAGGTAGTCATCGACCCCCGCATCAAAGGCGGTGCGCTTGTCGTCTTCGCCGCTGAAACCGGAGCAGGCCAGCAGGTAGATGTCGTGTGTGACCGGTTCCGCGCGCAGAGCACGGATCAGGTCATGCCCGGTCATGTCCTTCAAACCGATGTCCAGCAGGACGGCATCGGGAATCCATTCAAGTGCGCGCGCGATGGCGCGCGTGCCGCTGTAGGCCACCTCCACTTCGTGCCCCAGCAATTCCATGAGCTCCTTCATGGTATCGGCGATGTCCATGTTGTCATCCACCACCAGCACCCGCTTGCCGGTCTGCGGGATGCCGGCCGCCAGTTCGGCCAGGGTCGGCGCTGCCTTCTCCGGGGCCTCCGGCTGGCCCGGTGCCAGCTGCGGCAAGGCCACCGTGAAGAGGCTGCCGTGACCGATGCCGGCGCTGTACGCGGTCAAGGTGCCGCCATGCAATTCCACCAGGCTGCGCGCCAGCGACAAGCCGATGCCGAGGCCATCCTGGCGATCATGGCCAAGTGCATTGGCCTGGGCAAACATGCCGAAGATGTCGCCAAGGCGTTCGGCGGCAATGCCAATGCCTTCATCGCGTACCGTCAGCACCACCTGACCGGCCTCGCTGCGCGCCCCAAGGAAGATTCCGGCACCGTCCGGACTGAACTTGGCGGCATTGTGCAAGAGATTGATGAGTACCTGGGCCAGCCGCACTTCATCGCCCTGCACCGCCAGCAACGGATCGGCGATGTCCAGCAGCAATGACTGGTGCTTGCGCTCCATCATCTGCTGGGTCGATTCGACGGCATGCTGGATCACTTCCGCCATCAGAATCGGGTGCAACTGCAGCGCCAGCTTGTTGTGCGACAGGCGCGACACGTCCAGCAGATCGTCGACCAGCCGCACCATGTGGTCCAGGTGATGGGAAATGGTATTGCGTGCGCGCAATTCCCACTCAGGGGCCTGCGGTGCGCGCGTGTTGAGGATGCCCACGGCATTGCGCATCGGCACCAGCGGGTTGCGCAATTCATGCGCCAGAATCGCCAGGAATTCGTCCTTGCGGCGGTCGATCTCGCGCAATTCATGTTCCACCTTGGCCAGGCGCAACAGTGCCTGCACATTGGCCACCAGCTCGGCCGGCTCTATCGGTTCAAACAGATAATTGTCGGCCCCGCCTTCCAGGGCGCGGATCTTGTCGGCCACACCAATGTACGAGGCCGAAGTCTGCAGCACCAGGATGAACGAAGTCGCGGGATCGGCTTTGAGCCGTGCACAGACTTCCATGCCGTGGATGTCAGGCAGTTTCACGTCCAGCAGGATCAGGGCCGGCTTGAGTTCGCGCGCCATTGCCAGCGCCTCGCCGCCGCTGGCCGCCTCGACCACGCGCAACCCGGCCTTGGTCAGGATGCGGGTGCGCGCATAGCGGGCGGCATCGGTATCGTCGACGTTGAGGATCAGTTGTTCTGAATGGCTCATGGCATGCATGGGTAACGTGGATAACAGGGCCTGCGCGGTCGCAGGCCCCTTCAGTCGTGGACCGCAGCGGCGACGGTTTCGTTTCGCGCCGGCGGCGAATTGACCAGAGACCGCAGTGCTGCCAGCAATTCATCGCGCCCCATGGGCTTCTTGAAATACGCGTCGGCACCCAATCCCATGGCCTTGCCCTTGTCATCGACATCGGAGGCGATGATGACGGGTATGTCGCAGCGTACCGGATCGTTTTTGATCTGCACCAGCCAGTGCCAGGTATCCTTGCCATCGAGAAGGATGTCGAGCACCACGGCGCAAGGCTCGCCTTGCCGCCACAAGGCCTCGGCTTCGACCACCGAGGCCGCCGCGATCATGCGGAATTCGGACTGCATCAGGTAACGCTGATACAGCAAGCGCAGTTCGGGCCGGTCTTCCACGATGAGTACCGGGAGAGTGGCCGGCCCCGGTTCAGTGTGCGGGAGTTGCCCATAGGTGCTCGACGAGTGGGAAGTCGCGTCATGCTCCCGCACGTGTACAACGGGAATCACCGCCGTGAAGGTGGCCCCCTCCCCCTGCTTGCTGCTGACCGCTACCGTCCCACCCAGCAGCGTGGCCAGTTGGCGGCACAGCGGCAGCCCCAGGCCAGTGCCTTTGACGTGGCGCTGCAGATGATTTTCCACCTGCGTGAATTCTTCGAAGATGATGCCGATGTGCTCCGGCGCAATGCCGATCCCGGTGTCGCTCACCGAGAAGCGCACCGCGAGGTTTTGCGGCAACAGCTCGGCAGTCACCGTGATGCTCCCCTGCTCGGTGAATTTGATGGCGTTGGAAATGAAGTTGCGCAGGATCTGCGAAAGCTTGCCTTCATCGGTCACCATCTCGCAGTTTTCCGGAGCCACGAAACTCAGGCGCAGCTTGTCGGAGACCAGCAGCGGGCGCAGCATGCCGCGCAATGCACTGAACAGATCGGCCACCTGGAAGCGGCTGGGTTGAATCTCGACCTTGCCTGCCTCGATCTTGGCCAGATCCAGCAGATCATTGACCAGTTCCGAGAGAGATTCCGCACCGTCGAGGATGTAGCGAACCTGACGCTCCTGCTCGGTACCCAGTTCACCATCAACCCGATCCAGCAAGAGCTTGGCCAGCGCCCGAATGGACGACAGGGGTGTGCGGAACTCGTGACTCATGTTGGACAGAAAGCGCGACTTGGCCTCGTCGGCACGCCGCAGGTGGTCGGCCTTTTCATCCAGTTCCGCATAGAGGGCCACGACACCGCGGTTGGTATCTTCGAGTTCACGCGTCAGCTGCAGCAATTCTTCCTGGCGGCCTTTCAACTCGGCCAGGGTGGCCAGCAATTCCTGATTCTGTTGCTGCGTCTCGAACAGCGCCAGTCCGGCCGGTGCAGCCGCCAATGCCGAGCCGACCTCGCCGGCCACGCGGGGCGTGATCAGGCGTGCCGCCGGTGGCAGCAGCTTGCGCAGTGTCACGGTCGTACCCTGTCCTGGCGCAGTCTGTATGTCGAACGCATCCATGAGCTTGCGTGCACCCAGCAAACCCAAGCCCATGCCCGTCTTGGAGCGATATTGGCCGGACAGCACCAGGCTCAGGTCCTCGATCCCCGGCCCCTGGTCACGCACTGTCATGAGCAAGGTCTGCGGTGCCGTGCTGCCTTCGATGGCGAAGTCTACCTGGCCACGTCCGGCATAGCGAAAGGCGTTGCGCGCCAGTTCAGAGATGCTGGTGGCGATACGAACCTGATCCTGCTGGGTGAAACCGCACAGGTCGGCGATCTGGCGAGCGCGCTGGCGTGCGCCAACCACATCGATCTCGCTGCCAATGGAAACGGTCAGCAGACGCTGCGTCATGGAATCTCTCCCCGGCGAAGGACCATGACGCTGACATCATCACGGCCACGATAACAGTCTCGATAGAGAACGGCGGCAATCAGGGCCGGATGGGCCTGCTCCAGGCCCGGGTAGGGATCCAGCGACCAGCGGCTGGTCAGCCCGTCGGAATGCAGAATGAGCAGCATCTCGTCCTGCCAGGCGGTATCGAAGACCTGCACCTTGCGCAGGTTGTGGCCGACGATTCCATTGACGGACACCAGATGGCGACGCTGTCCCGCCAGGCTGGTGCAACATGCAATATTGCCGACGCCGACGAACTGCACCTGGCCGGCATGCGCATCGATGCGCGCAATCGCCAAGGCCGCACCGCGCGTCTTCTGCAAGGCCGCATGCAGGTGCATGGCCAATCCGGGCAGAGGCAGGCCAGGGCTGCTGACCGCCAGCGCCGCCAGCGTATCGACCGCAGCCGCAGCCGCATCGGCTGCGGCCTCGCCATGCCCCAGTCCGTCTACCAGCGTGAGCAGCACGCCATCATCGATGGTGGCTGCCCACCCGGCATCGCCACACTGCAGCTCACCGGCCAGCGGCAGGCAGACCAGACCGCATTGCCATGGCTCAAGCGCGCCGGGCGTTTCCCACACCACGGACCGCAGCACAGTGCCGCGCTCGGGCCAGGTGTAAAGCGCGAACAGGTCGGACTGGCGACGGATGGCCCCTAGCCCTACGCCATAGGTCCCGGCAGTGGAGGTGCCGTCGGCCATCGCCGCGTCGGCATCGTGCATGCCAGCGCCGCTGTCGATGGCCAGCATCTCGATGCCGCGTACGGCGGCACCGGCCGCGTGACGTCCGTGAATTGTGCGCAGCAGGATCTCGCCCTGGCCGGCGTGTTTGAGAATGTTGGTGGCAGCCTCGGTGACGACCAAAGCCAGCCGGGCCGCCGGCTCCTGTGCGAAGCTCAGCTGCCGTGCCAGGTCGGCCGCTGCCCGGCGCGAGGCGGCGACATCCACGGTTTCACTGACGGCCACGCATTGCTCGGTCCGCGAGGCGGTCAGAACGGTTTCCATTTGATGATGCTGACTTTGGTTCCCGCGCCCGGCGCGGTATCGATATCGAATTCGTCGGCCAGCCGCTTGGCACCTGACAGGCCCAGCCCCAAGCCGCCCCCGGTGGTGTAGCCATCGGTGAGGGCCAGCGTCAGGTCGGCGATGCCCGGCCCCTGGTCGGCAAAGACCAGCCGCAAGCCGCGCTTGCTGCCATTGTTCAGTTCCTCGATCAGCGCTTCGCCGCCCCCGCCGTAGCGCAGGGTGTTGCGTGCCAGTTCACTGGCGGCCGTGACCATCTTGGTCTGCTCCACCAGCGAGAACCCCAGCCGCACGAGATGGTCGCGCACCGCCTTGCGCAGGCGGACCACGTCTTCGTCGGTCTGGAGGGACTGGCTCAGTAATTGTTGTTCATCCACCGATTGCCTCGCACCGCAAGGAGAGCGAAGTCATCCTTCGATCTCCGACTCAAGCAGCTTGACGCCACGCTCCACGTTGAGCGCGGTCCGCACGCCGTCCAGGGTCAGACCGAGCTCCACCAGGGTAATGGCCACGGCGGGCTGCATACCGACCACCACCGTGCGCGCATCCAGCACGCGCGCCATGGAGGCGGTGTTGCTGATCATGCGGCCGATGAAGGAATCCACCATGTCCAGCGCAGAGATGTCGATGAGCACCCCGCGCGCGCGATCACGCACGATGCGTTCGGTGAGGTCGTCCTGCAGGGTCATGGCCAAGCGATCGTGCATGTCGACCTGGATGGTCACCAGCAGCAGCCGGCCCATGCGCAGGATAGGGATGCGTTCCATGCTTACTCCGCGTGCTGGACGGTGATGCGCGAACCGGTCTTCTTGAGTGCCACCATGAAGGCGTCAGCCAGCGTGGCTTTGGTGGTCACGTCTTCCAGGTTCACGCCCAGGTGCACGATGGTCTGGGCAATCTGCGGACGAATGCCGCTGATGATGCAATCCGCACCCATGAGGCGCGCGGCTGCAATGGTCTTGAGCAGATGCTGGGCTACCAGCGTATCCACGGTGGGAACGCCCGTGATATCGATGATGGCGATCATGGCACCGGTCTCCACGATCTTCTGCAGCAAGCTCTCCATCACCACCTGGGTGCGGGCGCTGTCTAGCGTGCCGATCAAGGGAAGCGCCAGGACGTTCTGCCACAGCTGCACCACCGGCGTGGAGAGTTCCAGCAGTTCCTGCTGCTGGCGCAGAATGACCTGCTCGCGCGCCTTCTGATGAACCTCGATGGTGTAGAGCCCCAGGCGGTCGAACAGCGAACTGGTCGCGGCGATCTCCTGAGCCAGCACCAGAGGCTGCTCACTCAAGGCGGTACGCAGATGTTCGAAAAGCGGTTCCTTCAGGGCAAACACGAAACTGGCCGTATCCAGCGAGGAAAAACCCTGCAACGCACGGGTCCGCGAGACTTCGCCCAACAGATGACGGACGTCGCCCCAGTCGCTGCCATCCGTATCGTCGCTGGCACCGCTGTCTACGGTTCGTGCAAGCAAGGTCAGGAGTTGCTCGGCCTGGCGACGGATCTCGAATTCACCGCTTTTTTCCTTGCGGCCGAGCTTCGCGGTCAAGGTGCGGATCCAGTCCTCGAGCAGGGTCTGGTGATGTTGGTTGAGAATGAGACCGAGAGTGGCGGTACGCGCAGAAGTCATATTTTTTTTCTGTCCTTGAAAAGCCTCGCATGACCAAGCCTCCTGACCCGAAAGGATGGAGCGGCATGGAGGCGGAATGGCGGTAGAGGAATCTACCCGACGTCACGAGTCCCCTGAGGCGCGCGGGCAGAGTCATTCTAGGTGACGAGGCTTTGAAGCCGTGCAGGACAACGACTACAAGCCGCGTAGGAATCCATTACCTCGATGACGCGCGGCGGCCATTTTTCTTGCCATTTGATAAACCCGGCAATTTCATCTCTACGGCAGACTTTGGCAAGCTGACGCGACGCTGTTTATAATGCGGCCGACATGAAAGGAGGGAAGCTTTGGGTCAGCGTGCAAACATGATGACTTGTTACGAAATTACAGGACATTCTTCACCGTTCCAGTTTCGGGTATGGTGCGCCAACCGCGCCGACACCTGGTACGTCAGTGGCGTAGAGATACGCCATCCATCCATCGGGCAACTGTTTCCGAAACGATCGCTGCCGGGCCTTTACGACTCCAAGCCGCTGGCGCTCGCGCGCGGCATCCACTGGTGCGAATGCGTGGCATATCAATTACTGGAAGCAGAGGTGCCGGAAGTTCCCTCCGAAATGCTGCCACCGGCACCGCGCATCGTGCGCGAATTGCGCTGAAGCATTGCCAGCGCATGCGGTAAAAACAGGGCCTAGAGCCAGGCTTCCTGTTCGGCCTTGCGTCCCTCCGCCTGCATCGCCACACACAAGGACCGCAAGGATTCCGGTAACTCCTTCCTTGCCAACAGGGTCGTCAGCAAACGATGGTCATGTACGTTCAACGGCCAGCGCTGCGTGGTGTTTTCCCACTGCGCCAAACCCATTTGATACGGTTCCCACGCCAGTCCGGCACGAGTCCAGCGCGCCCCTGCCGTGCAGGCGATATCCACCCCTGCCGGATCGGCATCGGCACTGATCCAGGCTGGTGCCGGTGCCAACAGCAGGAGATGCGACACCGTATCCAGCCAGGCCGCCGAGGGCCGCCCCGGCATCCACAGCAGCGCCACCCCGGCAGGAAGCTGGCGCGCCTGGTGTTCAAAACTGGCGCGGTTTTCGATCAGCCACCAGCGTTGCGGCGGCGTGATGCGGTCACACCGCTGCAGGTCTTCGAGCGGCAACCCGAGGCAATGCAGGGGGGCCAGTTCCACCCTGCGCGCTTGCCATGACAGCACCAGATCACCGACCAGCCATCCCACTTGCGCGAAGTTGGCGATGCCGAGTCGTTCAAGATCAAACATCGAATCCAGCCAGCGCCATTCGCTATTGCTCAGGGCCTTGGTGAGGTCGCGTGCATGCAAGGCGAAGTTGCGGCGCAATCCCTGCTGGCCGCTGTCGTGCCACGAGGCGATCGCTTCCAGCAAACCCAGGCGGTCGGCCAGCAGCTCCCGGCGCAAGCTCTTGTCGGCCTCGAGCGCATCGAGTGCCCCCGTCAATTCATCCAGCAGATCGGGATCGAGCGCCACCGATGCGCTGGCTTGCGCGCGCAGTTCCAGCCAGTGCCGCGATTGCGCCAGCAGCGCCTCGCGTTCTTGCTGGCGTTGACCGGCATGCGCAATGCCCAGCAAGGATTGCAGCTGGCGCAGATCGCGCCAGCTCAGCGATTTCCACAACCAGTTGCCCCCTGTCAGTTCCTCGCGCAGGCTCACCCAACCGTCCTGCAGCAGGCGTTGGCACAGGCGCTCGGCTTTTTCGATGGAGACACCCGCGCTGTCGGCCTCCTTGAGCAAGACCTCGCGGCTGCGTGTGACGGCCTCGCCGCGTGCCCAACGCAACAGGGCCGCACGTTCTTCGGCATCCAGCAAAGGCAACACCGATGGCAACTCGCCCGACGACTGCAACTCACGGCCCTTGCGGCCGCGTGGCGTCTCGATCAGGCTGCGCATCGGTGAGCCCCTCAGGCATCCAGCCGCAAGCGCCGCTGCAGCACGCCGATGGGCGGCGCCCAGCGGGCCTCGCGCGGTTTCTTCGAGGTGACCAGCGTAATGTCGGCCGGCTCGAAGACTTCGACGTTGTGCGTGATCGGCGTGGTCAGCACGTATTGCGCGCGGGTCGATTTCAGGAAGTTGCCGACCAGCTGGATGTTGCGCACATCAAGGTGGGCAAAGGGTTCGTCGATGAAGACGAAACCGCCCGGCATGTCGTCATCCTTCAACAGCCCCACCAGCAGGATCAGCGACTTGATGACCTGCTGGCCGCCCGAGGCTTCACCGTCGTTCAGGCCGATCTCGCCCTTGCCGTCGAAGTTGAAGCTGACCTTCAGTTCGGCCTGGCGCAGGATGGTGTCGTCATTGTCCAGATGCGGCAGATCGGCGCTGACCACCACACCGGCCAAGGCACCGAGGTCGACGATGTTCTTGCGATAGCGGCGTACCGTCGCGCGCAACACGTCGATGTAGCGTTCACGCGCATTGCCGACGGCTTCCTCGGCCTGGTGATTGCTGATCTTGCGCGAATCCAGTTCGTTGCGCTGGTTGCCGACCGTGCCCTGCATGATGAGGTGCTTGTCTTCGACCGTGCCATCCTTTTCCCAGTGGCCGGTTTCCAGTTCGTTTTCGACGGAGGCCATGCGCAGCTCGGCCTGCTTGGCGTTGCTGTATTTCTCGTAGAGCGCCTGCACCGTCGCAGTCGCAATCCAGTGCGCAGGGAAGCGGCCCTTCTGCGCACGCGAGGCCAGCGCACGGGCGCGCTGCTCATCGTGACGCACGCGCCAGTCACGCTCCTGCCCCGCAAGATCGCCTTCGCTGTCGCGCAGGCGGCGCTGCAAGGCATCGAGCTTGCCATCGAGGATGGTGCGCTGTTCGATGGCGTCCGCGTGCTGGGCATCAAACTGGCTCCAACGTTCACTCGCCGCCACGCGCGCGGCCTTCAATGCGGGCAACTGACGGCGCGCCTGTTCGAACTCTTCACTTCGCTTCGCCAGCGCCTCTGCTGCGAGGTGGCCCTCGGTGGCTTTCTTGGCGGCGTCGAGCTGGCGCTTGACTTCGCTCTGCTTCAGGACGATGTCGGTCAACTGTTCGTCCAGCGTGGCCAGGCGCTTCTGGATCGAGGCCTGGCGCGCGGCCATGGCGGCCGCACCGAACTGGTAATCGCCCGGATCGCGCCACACGCTGCGCCCGCCCCGGCCATCGCGCCAGTAGGCTTGCGGCGTGATCCATTCGCCACCACTGCTTGCGCCTTCGACCGTATCGGCCACGCGGCGGATCTGCGCCAGTTGGCGCAGCAGCCAGGACGGGGCCTTGGCCGAGAAGCGCAACACCGCCAACAGGCTCTCTGCGGGCGGCTGGGACGTCGCCGTGGCCGCATCGGAGACCACGTAATGGCGATAACGCTCACGCTCGGCCAGCGCCATGGCGGCGGCTTCATCCTTGGGATCATCCAGCACCACCACCCAGCACGAAGCACGCAAGACGCCTTCGGCGGCGGCACGCCACTGGTCGTCCGCAATCTCGATCACATCGGCCAGCAGGTGATGGGCGATGCCGGCCTGGCGCAAGGCCCGCGTGAATTGCTGCACGTCATTCGGGCGCGGGGCCTGGCGTTGTCCGGTCAGGCGGTCCAGCGCGCCGCTGGCATCCTTGCGTTGCTGCTCCAGATCACGCCAGCGATCGTGCAGCGTGCTCTTCTGCTGTTCCAGTTCTTCCACGCGGGCCAGCAATTGCGTGGCATCGCCTTCCACCGCGGACAGGGCCAGCAGTTCATCGGCCTGCTTGACCAGTTCTTCCACCGGCTTTTCGGCATCGCGCGCCTTTTGCTGGGCTTGCTGGGCTTCCGCCTTGTCGCGTTCCAGCGCAGTCACCTTCTCGCGTGCAGCCTGTTGCTGCGTCAGCAGGGACGACAGCAGCAAGGTATCGCTGCTGCGCTGGCGGCGCAAGTGATTGTGATGCAGGCGCTGGCGATGCAGTTCGCGCAGACGCGTGGCCGTGCCTTGGCGCTCTTCGTGCCAGCGCAAGACCGGAATGACTTCGGTGGCCAGCGTCTCGCGCTCGCGCAGCTTGCCCTGATAGGTGCGATACAGCGTGACGCGGCTGTCCAGCTGCGCCAGTTGCGCTTCGCTGTAGGCCAGTTCCTGTTCGGCCAGGGTCACCTCGGCGGCCAGGTCACGTTGATGGCGTCGGGCTTCTTCGTAACGGTCCAGCACTTCCTGGTCGCCGAACACTTCGAACACCAGGCGCAGCAATTCCTTGGGCGAGAATTCGCACAGGCGGTCGGTCTGGCCCTGCTCCAGTGCCAGCACGCGCGCAATCGCGCGCGACAGGCCGGCCCCCTCCAGGCGCTTGCGCCAGTGGTCCAGGCCCAGCCAATCCTTCTCGGGCAATTGCGCCAGGGTTTCGATGGCGACATCGCCATCGCTCATGCAATAGCGGCGCTGCCAGTCGCCGCCGTTGCGCTCGATGCGGCAGGCCAGCGTGACCTGGTCTGCATAGAGCAGGTTGCGCGCGAACGGACGGGTCGAGGTCTGGCGGCCATGCGGACGGTTGTCCACCGTGGCACGCAGCCAGGTGGTGTCGGCGTTGGCGTGGCGGGCGTAGGTCTTGTAGCTGCGCCCGCCCGAGCAATCCAGGCCCAGCAGGGTACGCATGGCATCGAGCAGCGTGGTCTTGCCGGAGCCGTTGGGGCCGGCGATGGTGATGATGGAACCGTCCAGGGGCAGCGTCAGGCGCTGGCAATAATCCCACTGCAGCAGTTCCAGCGATTGCAGGTGGAACATCAGGCGTCTCCCTCTTCGGATGGTTCGTCGGCAGCAACGTCGGCATCAGCCTGCGCCTCTGGCACAGTACCCGCCTCGTCGCGTGCAGTGGCGCGTGCCAGCACGTCGCCCAAGGCGCCATCGAGGATGCGCGGCGCCAGGGCATCGTAGTCCAGCAGCAGGTCCAGCAAGGGGCCTTCGGCGATGTCCACGCCCCGGCGCACGATGAAGCCGTGGGCTTCGAGGCGGCGCAGGTTGGTGTCCATGCGCGTCTTCTTGCCGAGCTGGTTGCCGAAGTCGGCCAGCAGCGCCGTGTAGGAAATCACCGGGCTGACCTCGGCTGCGGTCGGCATGGGCTTGTCGGTGTGGAACATCTCGTCCTGCTGCTGGGCATCGTCACCGGCGGCGCGCGCGGACTGGCGCTCGCGCTTGGGCAGCACGATCAGCGCCCACAGCACCACCAGCAGCGAGATGGCATCGCGCGGCAGGTCGAGGTTGTTGTTGGCGTTCATGCCGGCCTCGCCGAAGACGGCGGATTCGGCCGGGCGCACCAGGGCCACGCTGATGTGATCGGCGTGGATGTTGTCCACCAGGCGCAGGCCAACCTGGGCCAGGCGGTCCTGCAGGGCTTGCCACAGGTCGGCATCGACCAGAGCGCGGCGCACGCGCGGGTGCTTGCGGGGCAGCCAGCGGCGCGCCAGCAGTTCGGCGACCAACAGGCCGGCCTCGTCTAGGGTCTCACTCATTCGGTCTTTCCCGGGATGGATCTGGATGGACGGCCCCGGCGCTCATGGCGGCGACATCGGGGTCATCGACTTTGTCGACACGCGGCAGGAAGCCGGCTTGCCACGGCAGGCGTGCCAGGTCGCCGGTCTGCCCTTGCAGGGTGCGCGCCTGGGCGTCCCCCAGCAGCGGCAGCAATTGCAGGCGATACGCGGCCTTGCCGAAGCTGCCGCCCAGCACCACCGAGCTCAGTGGCTGCGGTTGCAATTCGGTGGCGTCCTCGCCTTCCGGCAGGGCCCCCAGGCGTGTCAGTTGTTCAATCAGTTCGCCCAGCTCGACCGGCATGCGCAGCGCTTCGATCTTGCCTTCCACGGCCTGGGCCGGAGGCGGCAGGCCTTGCGTGCGCTGGGCCTCGGGACGGTCGCGCTCGAATTCGCCTTCGGCCACATCCAGCAATTCGTGGCCGCTGACGAAGACCGGCTTCACACCGATGGACAGCGCCTCCCCCATCAGGGAAGACAAGTCCGGATGCGATTGCAGCCAGCGCCGCACGTCCGAGCTGGTCACGCCGGTGCTGCCAAGGGTGACGCGCTGGCGGTCGGCCTGCTGCAGGGCGCGGGTGAACTGGCTGGCCATGGTCAGCAGGCGCGCCTGGCCGTTGCCGAGCGCACGCGCTTCGCGTTCCAGGCGGGCGTCGGCGTGTTCGCTGCGGATCAGGGCGGTCAGCGCTTCACCGGCGCGATTGACCAGCTTCAGGGCCCTTTCGAAACGCGGCTGGGCCTGGCGCAGCAGGGCTTCCGAACCGCTGGCGATGGCATCGGCGAACTGATCGTGCAGACGCGCCAATTGCGCATGCAGGTGGCGGATCTGGCTGGCATCGGACAGGCCCAGTGCCTGGGCACCGGCCACTTGCGCCAGCAGCGCGGCCATCTCGTCATCCTCGCCGACGGCGCGCGTGAGCGGGGCCAGCAGGGCTTGCACCTGCTGGGCGATGGGCGAGAGCTGGTAATCCTGGCCGGTGGCGTCCCAGACCAGCAGACCCAGGTCGCGCAGGCGCTTCAGGGCGGCCTCCATGGCCTCGGGCTTCAAGGCATAGAACAGCTGGTTCAGGTCCTCGCGCTGCAGGCGGCCCTGCGGCTGCGCCGCCAGTTCGAGGAACATCCAGATGCGCAGGCGCGCAGCGGCCTGGCCACCGGAGACCAGGCCGCGCAGCGCGTCCAGCACGTCCAGCCGCTGGCCCAGGCCCCAGGCCAGGGGCGCTTCGGCGGCTTGCGAAGGATCGCGGAAGTAGCTCTCGAAGGAGCCGGAGTCATGCTCGTCCGCAAGGGGAGCGGGGTCGAATTCTTCTGTCAATTTGTCGTGGAGGTTGACCAGGCAGTGCCTGGATCCTGCCCGGTCGGTGGGCGGACCGGCAAGTTTAGCAGGCCCGGGGACCTGCCTCCAGCAAAGCGGACGGCGGCACACATGAAAAAGCGCCGGAAAGGAAATGATTTATTGCATTAATGCAACGTTAATGCCCGTTGAGACAGCATTAACGCCAGCTTAATGATGGATCAGCGGGCCAGTGAAATCGCTTCGTAGGGCGTCTGCAGGTCGCGCTCGGGGATTTCCCAGACCACCAGCTTGGGCGGTGTCTGGGTGAAGGCGGGATTGGCGAAGTAATCGCGGGCGCTGCCGGAGAACTTGCCGCCATCCTTGGCGAAGCTGCCGATCTTCGCGCCCAGCGCCATCTGCAGGAAGCCGACGAAGTTGGAATTGCGCGAGAACGAGGTTCCGATCAGGGCCACGTTGGGCAACTGGCTGTCGCCCAGCAGATCGTCGAGATCATCGCCGCCCTTGGCGGCGGCGCCCTGCCCTGTGGCGGCCGCTTCGGTGAAGACGGTGGCGGCCACGCTTTCCGGCGTGGGTTGCCAGCGCAGTGGCA